>NZ_VFOM01000004.1 GCF_006716125.1 Homoserinimonas aerilata
TTGACTTGCGGGTGCGACCCTCGGACTGGCCCCACGGGCTGACGGGGTGACGACCACCGGACGTCTTGCCCTCACCACCACCGTGCGGGTGGTCGACCGGGTTCATGGCGACACCACGGACTGTCGGGCGAACGCCCTTCCAGCGCATACGGCCGGCCTTGCCCCAGTTGATGTTCGACTGCTCGGCGTTGCCGACCTCGCCGATCGTGGCGCGGCAGCGAGCATCCACGTTGCGGATCTCGCCGGACGGCATACGCAGCTGGGCGTAGGGGCCATCCTTCGCGACGAGACGCACCGAAGAACCAGCGGAGCGGGCGATCTTGGCGCCGCCGCCCGGCTTGAGCTCGATCGCGTGAATGACGGTACCGACCGGGATGTTGCGCAGCGGCAGGTTGTTGCCCGGCTTGATGTCCGCGCCAGCACCCGACTCGACGATGTCGCCCTGCTTGAGCTTCTCCGGCGCGATGATGTAACGCTTCGTGCCGTCAAGGTAGTGCAGCAGCGCGATACGGGCGGTGCGGTTGGGGTCGTACTCGATGTGAGCGACCTTGGCGTTGACGCCGTCCTTGTCATTGCGACGGAAGTCGATCACGCGGTACTGGCGCTTGTGGCCACCACCGATGTGACGCGTCGTGATGCGACCGGAGTTGTTGCGGCCACCCGTCTTGGGCAGGGGGCGCAGCAGCGACTTCTCGGGAGTCGACCGCGTGATCTCGGCGAAATCTGCCACCGAGGAACCGCGACGACCCGGGGTCGTGGGCTTGTACTTACGAATTGCCATGGGTTATTCCTCTGCTCCCTAGCCGACAGCCGTGAAGATGTCGATGGAACCGGCCTTGAGCGTCACGATGGCGCGCTTGGTGTTCTTGCGCTTACCAGTACCGAACTTGGTACGACGGGTCTTGCCCTGCTTGTTGAGAGTGTTGATCGACGCGACCTGCACGCTGAAGATCTTCTCAATGGCGAGCTTGATCTCGGTCTTGTTCGAACGGGGGTCCACCTCGAAGGTGTACTTGCCCTGATCGATCAGGCTGTAGCTCTTCTCGGAGACGACCGGGGCGATGATGACGTCGCGCGGGTCCTTGTACGTGGCGCTCATGCGGTCACCTTCGCTTCCTTGTCAGATGCTGCGCTCTCGCCCTTGGGGGCGACGAACGCGTCGAACGCACCCTTGGTGAAGACGAGGTCGTCGCTCACGACCACGTCGTAGGCGTTCAGCTGGTCGTGGGTGATCACGTGAATCGTGGAAAGGTTTCGCACGCTCTTGTAGCTCACCTCGTCGTCACGCTGGAGAACGATCAGGATGTTCTTGCTCTCGGCGATGTTGCCGAGCAGCTCGGCAACAGCCTTCGTTGAGGGCACATCTCCCAGGGAGAGCGACTCGACGACATGGATGCGTCCGCCGCGTGCCCGGTCGGAGAGCGTGCCGCGGAGAGCGGCAGCGATCATCTTCTTGGGGGTGCGCTGGGCGTAGTCGCGCGGCACGGGTCCGTGGACGATGCCACCACCCTTGTGCTGCGGCATACGGACCGAACCCTGACGGGCGCGGCCGGTGCCCTTCTGCTTGAACGGCTTGCGGCCCGAGCCTGAAACCTCGCCGCGACCCTTGGTCTTGTGCGTGCCCTGGCGAGCCGCGGCGCGCTGCGCCACGACAACCTGGTGGATCAGGGGGACGTTGGTCTGGACGTCGAAGATCTCGGCGGGAAGGTCGACCGAGCCGACCTTCTTGCCCTTGACGTCGACGACATCGATTGCGGTAGCCATGGAACTAGGCTCCCTTCACTGCGTTGCGAACGAACACGATGCGGCCACGAGCACCGGGAACCGCGCCCTTGACGAGCAGCAGACCCTTCTCGAGGTCGACAGCGTGGACCGTGAGGCCCTGGACGGTGACGCGGTCGCCACCCATACGACCGGCCATGCGCATGCCCTTGAAGACACGGCTGGGGGTCGACGAGGCGCCGATCGAACCCGGCTTGCGGTGGTTGCGGTGCGCACCGTGCGACGCCGAGACACCGGCGAAGTTGTGGCGCTTCATGACACCGGCGAAACCCTTGCCCTTGCTGGTGCCGACGACGTCGACCTTCTTGCCGGCCTCGAAGATGTCAACCGCGATCTCCTGGCCGAGCGAGTAGTCGCCGGCGTCGGAGGTGCGAACCTCGGTGAGGTGACGGCGCGGCGTGACGCCGGCCTTGTCGAAGTGACCGGTCGCAGGCTTGTTCGCCTTGCGCGGGTCGATCTGGCCGTAAGCGATCTGGACGGCACTGTAGCCGTCGACCTCAGGAGTACGAACCTGGGTGACGACGTTGGGGGTGATCTCGATGACGGTGACGGGGATCAGCTTGTTGTTGGCGTCCCAGACCTGAGTCATGCCGAGCTTCTTGCCCAGCAGACCCTTGCGAGTCGTAAGTTTAGACATGGGTTCCCTCAGAACTGTTCAGGCTCGACTAGAGCTTGATCTCGATGTTGACGTCGGCCGGCAGGTCGAGACGCATGAGCGAGTCGACAGCCTTCGGAGTCGGGTCAATGATGTCGATCAGGCGCTTGTGGGTGCGCTTCTCGAAGTGCTCGCGGCTGTCCTTGTACTTGTGAGGAGAGCGGATCACGACGACCACGTTCTTCTCCGTAGGAAGGGGCACCGGACCGACCACCGTCGCGCCCGCACGGGTCACCGTGTCGACGATCTTGCGCGCCGAGCTGTCGATGACCTCGTGGTCGTACGACTTAAGTCGAATGCGGATCTTCTGTCCCGCCATGTCTGACTCTCTCTCTTTAGTACCAAATGCGTTCTCACGCACACGCTGCGGAGCACTTCTGCTGTCGCACCACTGTTTTTATGTCAAACGCCAGGTCTTGTGACCCGACACCGTACCGACCCCCGCGCTCGGGCGCGTCACGCCCTTCCGAGGAAGAGCGGGCACACGTCTGACCGCGTTTTATCGAGTGTCGATTAAGCTTTGTCCTGCTACCCGCGGCCTAGACGCTCACCCGGGCCTGAACCCGAGCGTCAAATCTATGCACTGCCTGGCAGTGATTCCGGCCTCGGTCACGGGGACCAGGCGGAAATGTTGAACTAGACGAGTTTGCCACATTCCTGACGCTGCTGCAACCCGGGCGTGTCGCGCTCGGCGTGTCGCGCAAAAAGGGCGGTTCTGACGCGCTGTGCGCCCCCGTTTGGGGCGTGCGCGCCCGCCCGCTCGAGCAGGGGCGCGCACACGCGGAAAAAGCGGAGGGGCTAGTCGGTGCCGACGCGCTTGTCGGCCTCGGCGCGGGCGTCGCCCACCTGTCCGGCGAACTTGCCGCCCGTCACCTTGTTGACGACATCCTCCGCACCGTCGAGGACCTTGTCGCTGATGTCCTCAGCCTGCTCGCTCTTCAGCGCATCCTTCACCTTGTCGTCGGCGAGGAACTCCTGCGCCTTCTTGGTGATGTCATCGAATCCGGCCATTGTCGACTCCTTAGTCTGGGGAACCATCGGAAGCCCACCCTACGTCGCAGCCGATCGCTCCACCAGAGGTGGCCCCGAGCATCCGGGAACGACGAAGGGGCCGAGCCTTTCGGCTCGACCCCTTCGTGTTGGTGGGTTTGGTTTCGATACGCTCGCTACTCAACCCGCCAGGTTGTTGCTGTTACTACTTGAGAACCTTGACAACCTTGCCGGCGCCAACGGTGCGGCCACCCTCACGGATAGCGAAGCCGAGGCCCTCTTCCATGGCGATGGGCTGAATGAGCTCAACCGTCATCTCGGTGGTGTCACCAGGCATGACCATCTCGGTGCCCTCGGGCAGCGTGATGACGCCGGTGACGTCGGTGGTGCGGAAGTAGAACTGCGGGCGGTAGTTCGCGTAGAACGGGTTGTGGCGGCCACCCTCATCCTTGGAAAGGATGTAGGCGGTTCCCTCGAAGTTCGTGTGAGGGGTGACCGAACCCGGCTGTACGACGACCTGGCCGCGCTCGACATCCTCGCGCTTGGTGCCGCGGAGGAGCAGACCACAGTTCTCGCCGGCCCAAGCCTCGTCGAGCTGCTTGTGGAACATCTCGATACCCGTGACCGTGGTCTTCTGCGTCGGGCGGATGCCGACGATCTCGACCTCGGAGTTGATCTTCAGCGTGCCACGCTCGGCGCGGCCCGTGACGACGGTTCCACGACCGGTGATCGTGAAGACGTCCTCGACCGGCATGAGGAAGGGCTTGTCCTTGTCGCGCACGGGGTCGGGGATGTTGTCGTCAGCGGCCTGCATGAGGTCGAGAACCGACTGAACCCACTTCTCGTCGCCCTCGAGAGCCTTGAGGCCCGAGACGCGAACGACAGGCGCGTTGTCGCCGTCGAACTCCTGGCTGGAGAGCAACTCGCGAACCTCGAGCTCGACGAGCTCCAGGATCTCCTCGTCGTCGACCATGTCGGACTTGTTCAGCGCGACCATCAGGTAGGGGACACCAACCTGGCGGGCGAGCAGAACGTGCTCACGGGTCTGAGCCATCGGGCCGTCGGTCGCCGCAACCACGAGGATCGCGCCGTCCATCTGAGCAGCACCGGTGATCATGTTCTTGATGTAGTCGGCGTGACCAGGGGCGTCGACGTGAGCGTAGTGGCGCTTCGGCGTCTCGTACTCGACGTGAGAGATGTTGATCGTGATACCACGCTGGCGCTCTTCAGGCGCCGAGTCGATCGTCGCGAAGTCACGCTGCACGTTGGTGGCCGACGGGTACTTGTCCGCGAGCACCTTCGAGATGGCTGCGGTAAGCGTGGTCTTGCCGTGGTCAACGTGACCGATGGTTCCGATGTTTACGTGCGGCTTGGTCCGCTCGAACTTGGCCTTAGCCACTGGGTCCTCCTCAGGACTCTGGTGTAGGCATCCGAATCAGTGGATTCCGATCGGATGCGCTACGGGGTGGAGTGTGTATTTATGTTACTCGGGACGGGATGTCCCTGCGAATTCGGGCTAGTCGCCCTTGTTCTTCTGGACGATCTCGTCGGCAACAGCCTTCGGGACCTCCGCATAGCTGTCGAATGTCATCGAGTACACCGCACGGCCAGAGGTCTTGGACCTCAGGTCGCCAACATACCCGAACATTTCTGACAGCGGTACCTTCGCCGAGATGACCTTCACGCCCGTCGCGTCTTCCATGGCCTGGATCTGGCCACGACGGGAGTTGATGTCACCGATGACGTCACCCATGTATTCCTCAGGGGTGCGGACCTCGACGGCCATGAGCGGCTCCAGCAGCACGGGGTTCGCCTTGCGAGCGGCCTCCTTGTATGCCATGGATCCGGCGATCTTGAACGCCATCTCCGAGGAGTCGACGTCATGGTAGGCGCCGTCAAGCAGAATCGCCTTCACACCGACAGTCGGGAAGCCGGCGAGCACGCCCACCTGCATGGCCTCCTTGATTCCGGCGTTCACCGAAGGAATGTACTCGCGCGGGATGCGACCGCCCGAAACCTTGTCCTCGAACTCGTAGGACACCTCCGCGGTGACCTCCATCGGCTCGAGAGCGATCTGCACCTTGGCGAACTGACCGGATCCACCGGTCTGCTTCTTGTGGGTGTAGTCGTACTTCTCGACCACGCGACGGATCGTCTCGCGGTACGCAACCTGGGGCTTGCCCACGTTGGCCTCAACATGGAACTCGCGCTTCATGCGGTCAACGAGGATGTCGAGGTGAAGCTCACCCATTCCCTTGATGACGGTCTGGCCGGTGTCGATGTTCTGCTCGGTGCGGAACGTGGGATCCTCTTCGGCCAGCTTCTGGATGGCTGTTCCCAGCTTCTCCTGGTCGGCCTTGGTCTTCGGCTCGATGGCGACCTCGATGACCGGGTCGGGGAACGTCATCGACTCGAGAACAACCTGGTTGTTCGCGTCGCTGAGGGTGTCGCCCGTGGTGGTGTCCTTGAGGCCGATGACCGCGTAGATGTGCCCAGCGGTGACGCTGTCAACAGGGTTCTCCTTGTTGGCGTACATCTGGAACATCTTGCCGATGCGTTCCTTCTTGCCCTTGGTGGAGTTGATGATCGCTCCACCACTCTCAAGGAACCCCGAGTAGACGCGGATGAACGTGAGACGCCCGAAGAACGGGTGCACGGCAACCTTGAACGCGAGAGCCGCAAAGGGCTCCTTCGAGTCCGGCTTGCGCAGGATGACCTTCTCCTCGTCGCGCGGGTCGCGAGCCTCAGTGGCACCGACGTCGAGCGGGTTGGGGAGATAGTCGATGACTGCGTCGAGCATCGGCTGAACGCCGCGGTTCTTGAACGCCGAGCCACAGAGCACGGGGTAGATCTCGCTGGCCACGGTGAGCTTGCGAATGGCGCCCTTGATCTCGGCGACAGTCAGCTCTTCGCCACCGAAGTACTTCTCCATGAGCGCGTCGTCGGTCTCGGCGACGGTCTCGAGCAGAGCGGTGCGGTACTCCGCAGCCTTCTCCTTGAGATCCTCCGGGATCTCCTCGATGGCGTACTTGGCGCCCATCTCGACGTCACCCTTCGAGTCGCCACGCCACGTGAGCGCGCGCATCTCAACGAGGTCGACAACACCCTCGAAGCCGGACTCCTCACCGATGGGCAGCTGAAGAACCAGCGGCTTGGCGCCGAGGCGCTTCACGATGGTGTCGACCGTGAAGTAGAAGTCGGCGCCCATCTTGTCCATCTTGTTGACGAAGCAGATGCGCGGGACGTTGTACTTGTCGGCCTGACGCCAGACAGTCTCCGACTGGGGCTCAACGCCCTCCTTGCCGTCGAACACCGCAACGGCACCGTCGAGGACGCGGAGCGAACGCTCCACCTCAACGGTGAAGTCGACGTGGCCGGGGGTGTCGATGATGTTGATCTGGTTGTTGTTCCAGAAACACGTGACAGCAGCGGAGGTGATCGTGATGCCACGCTCCTGCTCCTGCTCCATCCAGTCAGTCGTCGAGGCACCATCGTGGGTCTCGCCGATCTTGCGGTTGACGCCCGTGTAGAACAGGATGCGCTCAGTCGTTGTGGTCTTGCCGGCATCGATGTGAGCCATGATGCCGATGTTGCGGACCTTGTTCAGGTCGGTGAGCACTTCCTGTGCCACGGTGGTCCTCCGAAAGTTGGGGATGAATGTGATGTCACAGTGCGGGCGGGCCGGTTAGGACCCGCCCGCACTGCAGGTGCCCACTACCAGCGGTAGTGAGCGAATGCCTTGTTGGCTTCGGCCATCTTGTGAGTGTCTTCACGACGCTTCACAGCGGCACCGAGACCGTTCGACGCGTCGAGGATCTCGTTGGTGAGACGCTCGGTCATCGTCTTCTCGCGACGGCCCTTGGCGTACGTGGTCAGCCAGCGCAGCGCGAGAGTGTTCGCACGGTGCGGCTTGACCTCGACGGGAACCTGGTAGGTGGAGCCACCGACGCGGCGACTCTTGACCTCAAGGGTGGGGCGCACGTTGTCGAGCGCCTTCTTGAGCGTGACAACAGCATCCGCACCGTTCTTGGCGGCGACAGCCTCGAGCGCGTCGTAGACGATGCGCTCTGCGAGGGCCTTCTTGCCGTCGAGCAGGATCTTGTTGACGAGCTGGCTGACGATGGGGGCGCCGTAGACCGGGTCGATCGCTACGGGGCGCTTAGGAGCTGGTCCCTTGCGAGGCATTACTTCTTCTCCATCTTCGCGCCGTAGCGGCTGCGAGCCTGCTTGCGGTTCTTGACGGCCTGTGTGTCGAGCGCGCCGCGAACGATCTTGTAGCGGACACCGGGGAGGTCCTTGACACGACCACCACGGACGAGCACCATCGAGTGCTCCTGGAGGTTGTGACCCTCACCCGGGATGTACGCGGTGACCTCGGTGCCGTTGGAGAGCTTGACACGGGCGACCTTGCGAAGAGCCGAGTTCGGCTTCTTCGGGGTGGTCGTGTAGACACGCGTGCACACGCCGCGCTGCTGGGGGTTGGCCTTAAGGGCGGGCGCCTTGGTCTTGACGACCTTGGGCGAGCGACCCTTGCGGACCAACTGCTGAATAGTTGGCACTGCTTACTCCTTGGATATCCTGCACGGTGACAGTTGTTGCATATGCATCGCATACCTCCCGAAGCCCGGGACGGCATCCGGATGCTGACCCAACGTTGCAGACAGGACTGGCCTGAATTCAGTGGTTGGGTATGCCGTGGGAGCCCGGCGGAACCTGGGATCACGAGGACCCTCAGTCACGCCCGAAACTCGATTCCGGTTGGTGTCAGATCTATTCGAACCCTGCCACCCGCATCCGTCGCCGAGGCGAAGGATTTTGGGCACGAGAGAGCGCACAGAAAAGCGCACACCGAATAAGGATAGTCGCGGGCGTGTCCGCGGTCAAATGTCTACCGGGAGCCGGATCAGTGGCGGGCGCGCGATTCCGCAAGCTCGCGGTCGTAGGCCTCACGCGCCTCGATGTTGCGCTGCTTCACGGTGCGGCCGCGGCGGGCGATCGCCGCGCCGAACCAGATCGAGACCTCGCGCGCGACAAGGGCGGCGATGATCAGCGGGGCACTCACGGCGAGACTGACGAAAGCCAGCGATGCCTCGCTGGGCGTCATCAGGATGACGCTGTTCATCAGCAGGATCACGCCGATCGAAGCGAAATAGGTGACGGCCGCCACGATCAGGCTGCCGAGCACCCAGGCCCACCATCCGGCGCGGTTCACCAGCAGCACCGCGAGTACGAACGCGACCAGGAAAGTGAGGGTCGGCACGATGAAACCGCTGCTGCCGAGGAAGTTGCCGAAGCGGTCTGCGACCGAATCGCCGCCATAGAAGGAGGCCATGACGATGAGAGTGACCAGCGCGAACGCGAGCGCAAAAACGAGCGTGCCGAGCAGAGCGAACAGCACACCGAAACCGCGGTTGCCCTTCTTGCGCGGCGGCGTGGGCGTCTGCACGTAGATCGTCTGGGGCGTCACCGCTGACGGGGCGGGCTCTGCCGGCGGGATGACATCCTGCGCAG
The DNA here is from genome assembly GCF_006716125.1 of Homoserinimonas aerilata. NCBI lineage: Bacteria > Bacillati > Actinomycetota > Actinomycetes > Micrococcales > Microbacteriaceae > Homoserinimonas > Homoserinimonas aerilata. The sequence continues at coordinate 8,939 of NZ_VFOM01000004.1, forward strand.
AGGTCGGCTCCACCGCGACCGGCTCAGCGACGACCGGCTCGGCGACGACGGATGCCTCGGGCACGGCAGGCGGGGCGGGCGCAAAGGCCGGCCCCGCAGTGACGGCGGCAGGCTCCTCCGGCTCTACCAGCGGCGTCGGCTCGGCGGCCGCAGGCTCAGAAACGTCGGCGACGACCTCGTCGTACACCGGAGTCTCGGTGACCTCGCCCGTCGTGGCGGCGGAATCGACATCCGCCCGCTCAGGGGACACGGGGTTCTCGAGGTTCTCGTCGGACGGGGGAACGTTGCTCATGGGGACTCCTCAGGCGCCGGTGTATCCGAATGCTCGCAGCAACACTAGCAACCACGGGCACACGCACGCATCGGAGAAGTCGAACGGCAAGGTCTCGAGACTGGCGCCGTAGACGGCACCACCTCGACCTGCAGTGCATTCGGCAACAGGTGGCTTCGTCAGCAGGCGAGCCTTTCACCCGACACTTCGCGACTCATCGGACACCTGTGGGTGGGCATCCGTGTCGCGAAGTGTCGGGTGGGTGCCGAGTCGCGACCGTCAGGCCGCGGGAGCTGCCTCCGGGGTCGCCTCCGCAGCCGGAGCGACACCGGTCGAGTCGAGGAGCACGAAGAGCTGGCCGGTGAAGTTGGCGGAGACCGCCTCATCCGGGCCGCGCAGCCCTTCCTCGATGTTCAGCCCGCTCACCAGCACGAAACGCTCACCGGTCTGCAGCATCGAGAGCGCGTCCATCACGCCGGCGTAGCTGCCGGCGAGACCGAACTGCGCGTCGATGATGAGGAAGTTGTCGGCAGACACAGCGGCCAGCGCCTCAGCGAGCCCCGGGATCTGGTCGACCTCGGCCTCGGCCTCGGCGCCATCATCGATGACGACCGCCTCCGGCGTCTCATAGGCGGCGACGTTGGTGAGGGAGATGTCGGTGAAGCGCACACCCGTCGCAGCAGCGATGGCGTCGAGCTGCCGGTAGAAGACAGACGTCTCGGGTGTGCCGGGGATGGCGAGGCGCAGCTCCGCGAGCTCTGCCTCGAGAGTCGACAGATTGGCGTCGATCCCGATAAGACGGTCGAGTTCGGCCTGATGCGCGGCGTTCTGGCCTTCGACGGTTGCGCGCTCATTGTCTGCAGCCGCAACCTCAGCCAGCCGGGGGCCGATGCCGACGAACCAGGTTCCGGCGAGGAGCGCGAGGATGACGATGACCGTCAGCAGTGCCGCAAAGCGTGTGTTGCTCAGCATGATCAGTTACCGCCCTCTGTCGTCTCGGCGACTTCTGATTCCGCCGCAGCATCGGCATCCGGCGCCTTCTCGAACAGTCGCAGCGCGAGCGCCGTGTGGTCGACGTTGATCGTGGCCTGGATCTCGTAGGCGCCTTCGGCGTCCGAGATCGGCGTGATCCAGAATCCGACGATGCTCTCGATGCCTTCTAGGTTGTCCTGCCACTGCGCGACATCCGAGACCGAGGTGAATACGCCTGCCAGGACAATCTGCGTGACCTGGGCCTTGGCGAGCGGTCCATCCACTGCGGGCGGGCCCTGCGTTGTGGAGGTTCCGGCCACGTCGATCTGGGTGATCGATGCGCCTGCCGGGAGGGTCGCCTGCAGCTGGCCGAGGTACTCGCGCCACATGATCTCTGGCGCGGATGCGACGAGCTGGGCCAGTCGTGCCGTTTCGACCGTCGCGGCGACGGAACGCGCCTGGGAGTACTTGCCCTGCTCGGAGATGAGCGTGATGGTGCGGTCCTGCTCACTGCTGAGTCTGGCCTGGCTGGCGATGGCGATCGTGGTGACGCCCGCGTAGCCGAGGAGGCAGACCGCGGCGACCGCGATGACGAGCATGACGAGGCTGCGCAGCGTGCGCCTGGCCTGTTTCTTCTGCTTGATCTCGGGCGGAAGGAAGTCGATGCGCGGTTCGCCGCCGACGACGATCGCGTTGTCCTTGGCGCTCATCACTTGCCTCCCAGTGCGAGGCCGAGGGCCACCGACATGCCTTCAGAACCGATCGTGCTGGATGCCGCGGCGCGGCTCAGACGCAATCCGTTGAACGACTCGTTGGAGGCGACCGTGACCCGGGTGAGTTCGAACAGAGCCGCCGAGAGCCCGGGCAGGCGCGCCGCTCCCCCTGTGAGGATGATGCGACTGATGGGGTCATTCGGGTGCGAGTTGACGAAGTAGTTGAGCGTGTTGCGCAGACCGTTGAGCAGCTGACCCGTCGACTCGTAGATGACCTCGATCGCCGGGCGATGCTCGGGCGCGGCTCCCGCCGTGACGATGCCGAGCGCACGCTTGACCTGCTCTGCCGTCTCGCGCGTCATGTCGAGCCGCTGCACGAGGGCCATGGTGATCTCGTCACCGCCTGCCGGGATGATGCGCACGAACTGCGGCACACCGTTGGTGGCGATGACCACGTTGGTGGTCTGCGCGCCGATGTCGATGAGCGCCACCGTGCCGCGGGAGTTCTCACCGCGCACGTGCACCCGGGTGAGGGCGAAGGGGATCAGATCGACCTCGACGGGGTTGAGGCCCGCGAGCTGCACGGCGTTGACGTTCGCCATGACCGCCTCCTTGATGGCGGCGACGAGCAGGCCGTTGATGACCGGGCCGCTCTCGCCCGTTCCCTCGGAGATCGGGTAGAAGTCGAGCAGCGCATCGGCGACCGGCACGGGCAGCATGTCCTGCACCTGGAACGGCAACGTCTCACGGATGCGGGCGAGCGGCATGCGGGGCACCGTGAGGTCGCGGGCGAGCACTCGCTGGTTGCCCATGCCGAGTGCGACATCCTTGCTCTTGAAGCCGCCCTCGCTCCACAGACGCTTGAGGGTGCTGGCGACCGTGTGTACTTCGAGCACGTCGCCGCTGCGAGCAGCACCATCCAGGAGGGGCACCTCGTGGTACCGCTCGACCGTGGGCTTGGCGCCCGCGGCATCCGTCACTTCTACGGCACGAATCGAATCGTTGCCGATGTCTACGCCGACTATGCGTTTAGCCACGCTTCAGCTCTCCCCCGCCGTGCATGTCACACGACCAATCCAACGAATGACAGGTAACCCTGCCACAGCAACTCCCCCATGAAGATGCCCACCCAGGCGCCCAGAAGCATCCATGGCCCGAATGGAATCCCACTCTTGCGGTTCGCCCTGCGAAGCGCAAGAAGAACGGCCGAAAAGATTCCCCCGAGCACGAAGGCCGCAAAGGCGCCGACGAGCAGCGCACCCCAGCCTAGCCAACCCAGATAGATGCCGAGAACGCCGGCCAGCTTGACGTCGCCGAGGCCCATTCCGCCGGGCCAAGCGAGGGCCATCACGAGGTAGGCGACGAACATGGCGGCCATGGCGATGCCCGCACGGATGAGCGCATCCCAGTCGCCGGCCAGCACCGAGGATGCCGCGAGAAGCGCGCCGCCGATGATGTAACCGGGCAGCACGATCTTGTTCGGCAGCGTGTGGGTGTCGAGATCGATGAGGGCGAGCGCGACCGAGATCGCGGCCAGATAGAGGAACGCGGCAAGCCCGAGAAGGGTTGAGGCGAGAATGCCGGGTGCCATGACGAGAAGGCCCCCATCTGCAGCATCGCCGAGCAGCAGCCAGGCCGCGACCCCGGCGAAGAGCAGGCCCGTGGCCAGCTCGACGAGCGGGTAGCGCGGCGAGATGGGCTCGCCACAGTCACGGCAGCGACCGCGCAGAACAAGCCAGGAGACGACAGGGATGTTGTCCCACCAGCGGATCGGATGACCACACTTCGGGCAGGCGCTGCGCGGGTGGCTCAGCGACTCGCCCCGCGGCAGGCGCCACACGACGACGTTGAGGAACGAACCGATCAGCAGGCCGAGGATGCCGACGATGATGACGACGGGCAGGAACAGGGCATCAGTCACGACCCGGCACCGTAGCAGTCAGCTCGTGGCGCGTCACTCGCCGAGTTCCTTGAAGCCGCCGAAGGTCGCGCTGTTGTAGCTCGCGGGGGCGTTCCACTTCTGCAGTTCGCTGGCGTTGCAGGTAGCGACGGTGATCTTGGCCCAGACGTTGTCATGTCGGTCACTGGGATCGGCACTCAGGCAGCGGCCGTCTCTGTCGATGAACAGGTAGCTGCCCGAATACTCGCCTGTGTCGTAGACCCGATCCCACTTCTGTGCTGCCGAGTTGCTGTTGCAGGTCTTGAACACGGGGTACTTGCCCGCACCCGAGGGCGTCTCCAGGCACCGCTTCTGGTTGTTGTCGTTGTTCACCTTGACGAAGATCTGCTGATCGAGACGGGAGGTCTGTCCCTCGTCCGGCTCCTGGTAGGACCATTTGTGGTTCCAGTTGATACCGGCGGTTCCACCTCGCGGGTCCTGCTTACACGGGTACGCGATCATGTATGTCGAGTTGATCTGTCCGCCCGTGACATCAAGGCAGCGGCCGAACTGCTCATAGTTGACGACCTGGTTCGTGTCATAGGAAGCTGCGCCCGCACCAGCAGCAGGGTCGGGGGCGAACGTCGTGCACCCCCCGCGCTTCACCTGCAGGTAGTAGTAGCTGCCGGCTTTCGAGTCGGCCCGCGACATACACCAATCACTCGTACCATCCGAGATCGGGTTCTTCTGGCCCACCCAGGTATGGGATCCTTCCCAGCTCCACAGCTGGTTGTAGCGGGTGGCGTCCGTGCGGCAGGTCTGGAGCTGCACATCCTGTGAGCTATTGCCACTGGTCGGCCCCGTGATGCACAGACCCGGCTGATCATCCGCCGTCGTGATCGCCAGCTTGATCTGCCAGTCGGTGTCGTAGATCCACTTCTGCAGGTCCTTGTCGTCGGTGCACGCCGAGCCCGACACGAAGCGCACCTTGTCGTTCACCTTGACGACTCCGCCGGCGCCGGACGGCACCGCCTCGATGCACGTCGTCTTGTTGAAGTCGTAGATGTGCCCGCCGGGGATGTTCTCGTTGGTGACCTTGAACTGGTAGACGGCTGCCACGGCGCGGTTGCCCGCGTCGTCGGAGAGGCCCGGGTCGGAAGTCGCCGACCCGCGGGAGACAACGTAGGAAAAGTTCGGCTGTTGACTGATGCCGAGACCGGGAACGCAGTTCAGCTTGTGGGTCTCGAGCCAGGTGTCGTTCTTGCCCGTCGGGTCGTCAAGGTAATAGCGGATCTGAACCTCGTACTGAACCGAGTCATCAGCACCATCGACGTCGCCCTGGATCGTGCAGGGAAGCTTGCCGATATCGCCGTAGACATCGCCGAGGGCGTCAACACTCGACGAGGAGCGCAGCGAGCCGAGCGCCGACTGAAGCCCGGCCTGTGCCGCGTAAACGGTCTTGGTGCCCTTCTGGGCGACATAAGCGGGGCCGATCTGGCCGAGGATGACGCTCAGAAGCACGAGCGAAAGGCCAGAAAGCATGATCATGAAGAGAATCGTGCTCATGAGGGCCATACCCTGCTCGCGTGGCCGAGCAGAGAGGCGGGCGTCGATCATCCGATGGATGGCGATGAATCCGCGGAAACGTCTGTTCACGATCTGCTCCCTGTTGCGCATGCCGGCGCGTCGCTTCGGCCATCACCGTTGGCATCCAAGTTGCCTGGTGAACCCGCGCTGCTGTTGCGCGCGACGAACGTCGTGGACATGGATGCCCCAGCGTCCATGTCGGCATTGCCGGCCTCAAGCGTGAGCACCAGTTGCTGCCGCGCCGAGCCACTCGTGCTTGCCGGAATCATTTTGAATGGGTAGTCGGCGGCGCCGGTGTCGATCGCCGTGGTGAGCTTGGTCGCCCAGGCCGTCGGGGTCGCGCCGGCGACATCCGGCCATGAGCGCGACTCGATACGGCCCTCGTCGGGGAGGAAGCGCCACTGCGTGCACGTCGTCACCTCAGAGGGCGCGCTCTCTGCCGGAGTTCGGAACTCGATATAAGTGGCGCCGCCCGCATCGCCGGGGAAGTTGATCGCGTCCGCGTAGCGAACCTGCCGGTCGAAATTCTGGAAGACGGTGAGCACACCACTGCTGGCTTCGGCGGTCAGCTGAGCGCGCGTGGTGCCCTGCGTCAGGCCGATGACTGCCGCCATGAACATGGCAATGAAGATGCTGAAGATACCCATGGCAACGACGAGCTCCATGAGAGAGAAGCCGGCCTGAGTGCGCCCGAGGCGAGCGCGAAATCGCTGAAGCGGCCTAGTCATGGGTCACCCAGTCGAGATCAGAGTTCAAATCGAGAAGGGTCGAGGCCTTGTACCAACAGTGGCCCGAATCGCAGTCGCCGGCAGTCCAAGTGACGACGACCGTCGCGCGGACCATCGAGGAATAGCCCCCGGGTGCCACCGACGGGGCCGTGGCCTGGCCTGCAAGCTTCTTGCAGTCACCACCAGAGACCGGCTGAAAACAGGTGCCGATGAAGGTCTGCGCAAGGAACTTCGTGCCATTGAAAGTCGAGATGCTTGAGAGCGGCAGCTCGGGCGCGGATGCACCCGTCGTGTCCCAGGTCGGGTAGGTCTGTTCGAGCCCGGAATTCGCGGGCGCTGCAGCCCACTGTGCGGCCACGGCGGCGGCAGTGCGGCCGGCGAAGAGCGTGCTGAGAGAAGTTGTCGCGATCTTCGCCGTTGGCGACCAACCACTCACGATCTCCATCGACTCATTGGCGACGGTGATGGCGAGCTCGCGATTCTTGTGCGTCGACGACGCATTCATGCTGGTCATGTAGAGGCTCAGCGAGAGAGTGGAGAGAAGACCGAGGATGACAACCGCGACGACAACCTCGATGAGGGTCATGCCCCGTTCGTCAGATGTACGACGTAGTGCGGTGCGGATCGAGTCCACAAGTCCCTCCCCCCAGAGTGAATGCATCGGCTGTTCAGTTGAGACTGCGGGGCATCGTCGGGTGACGATGCCCCGCAGTCGCAGGAGTCCTGAGACTAGTCAGTCCACTCCTGGATGCCACCCAATGCACTGTCGTACTCGAGCGTCTTCGTGCCGAGGTCGTCGCTGGTGCCAGAGATGACGTAGCTGTTGCCCGTGATCGTGATCGTGATCGCGTTGTTCGAGGACGCAGTGAACTTGACGTCATCCGGAGCAAGGGTCTCAAGGTCAGCGTCTGCAGCGGCGGGCAGAGCCGAAAGCGAGCCGTTGTTTGAGGTCGCGTACGTCTCGATCGCGAGGGCACCGTTCTTGAGGTCGGACTCGACCGAGGACTTCCATGCGCTCTCCCGCTGGTTCAGGAAGACCGGGATGGCGATCGCGGCAAGAATGCCGATGATGATGACAACGACGAGAAGTTCGATCAGGGTGAAGCCCTTCTCGTTCTCCTCGCGCTTGAGGCGGCTGGCGTCCAGCGCGCGGTTGATAGCAGTGATCATGATGAATCCTGTCTGTGAAGAAATGCGGACAGGCGGCCCCCCAAAAGTCAGACCCCCTGGGAAGAATCTTCCCGCAGACGACCATAGCGGCAAAAGACCCCCGACAGGGGCAATCCTCAACAACACGCCCCCAAAAGTAGTGCCCCCAAAACAGGGGGTGAGCTGGGGTTTTTGGGCGCGCTGGGGTGTGCGGGGGCTGGTCTCGAGACTGTCGCCGCAGACGGCGACACCTCGACCCGCGGAATGTACGGAGACCCTAGAGGGCGACACCTCGACCAGCGGGGTGGGGCGGGCTACTGGATCTGCTCGAAGATGCTGAAGACCGGCATGTAGAGCGCCACGATCATGCCACCGATGACCGCACCGATCACCGCGATCATGAGCGGCTCGATCAGCGCCGTCAGCGCCTCCGCCGTGCTCTGCACCTCTTCGTCATAGAAGTCGGCGATCTTCGCGAGCATCGTCTCCAGGGAGCCCGAATCCTCGCCGACCGCGATCATCTGCGTCACCATCGACGGGAACACCGGCTCCGTGGACAGCGGCGCCGCGATCGACTTGCCCGTACGCACCGAATCCTGCACCTTGCGCAGCGCATCCTCGATCACCCAGTTGCCGGCCGTCTCGCCAACAATGCTCAACGACTGCAGAATGGGCACACCCGCACCCATCATCGTCGAGAAGTTTCGGGTGAAGCGAGCGATCGCGACCTTCTTGAACAGGTCGCCGAACACCGGCATCTTCAGCTTCAACGGGTCGACGACCTTGCGCACCCGCTCGGTGTTCTTGTTGTTGCGCCACCAGATCGAGAACACGATGATCAGAACCACCATCAGCGGCACCGCCCACGCCATGTTCTTCGACATGACCACCAGCACCATCGTGGGTGCCGGCAGATCCCCGCCGAAGCCCGCGAACATACCCTCGAACACCGGAACGATGAAGATGAGCATGCCGATCACCGCGAGGAACGCGATGATCAGAACCGCCACCGGATAGGTCAGCGCCGACTTGATCGTCGCGCGCAGCTTCACATCCGACTCGAAGTTCTCGGCAATCGACTCGAGCGTCGACTCCAGGAATCCGCCCGTCTCACCCGCCCGCACCAAGCTGATCATCAGCGGAGGGAAATGCTTCGTGTGCTTGCCCATCGCCGCCGACAGCGAATAGCCGGCCTCGACATCCGTCTGCACCTTCGACAGGATGCCCGCCAGAGTCTTGTTCTCCGTCTGCTCCGACAGAATCGTCAGAGTGCGGATCAGGGACAGGCCCGACGAGGTCATCGTCGCCATCTGACGCGACATGATCGCCAGATCCTTCAGCCCGACACCCTTCTGCATGCCCGGGATGCTGATATCCATGTTCAGGCCCGTGCCACCCGAAGCCTCATCGATCGAGATCGGCGTCACGCCCATCACCCGAAGCTTCGCGCCCACAGCGCCCTCGCTGGCACCCTCCAGACGACCCTTGACGACCTTGCCCGCGCCGTCACGGCCCTTGTAGGAGAACTCCTTCACACCCGCGGTGGCCATCAGAACTGCCCCGAATACGCGTCAGCGAAGTTGACACCCTCGCTGGACATGTTCGCGCCCACCGCCGCCACCGACGTGTCAGCCCGCGTCACCAGACGCTTCAGAACCTCGAAGTCATGCGCCTTCTCGATCGCCGACTCGAACGAGATCTGGCCGCTGTTCACCAGATCAGCCAGATGCTGGTCGAGCGTGTGCATGCCCAGATCGCGACCCGCCTGCATGGCCGAATGCACCTGATACGTCTTACCCTCACGGATGAGGTTCGCCACAGCGTGCGTCGCCATCAACACCTCCGTCGCCACAACACGGCCACGGCCATTCGAGCGCTTCACCAGCGTCTGACAGACGACGCCCTGCAGGGTTGCCGCCAGCTGCGCACGCACCTGAGCCTGCTGGTGCGGCGGATACACGTCGATGATTCGGTCGATCGTCTGCGGAGCATCCTGAGTGTGAAGCGTCGCAAACACGAGATGGCCGGTCTCAGCCGCCGTCAACGCCACCGAGATCGTCTCCAGGTCACGAAGCTCACCGACCAGAATCACATCCGGGTCCTGACGCAGCACATGCTTGAGCGCCTGCGCGAAGCTGTGCGTGTCATGCCCCACCTCACGCTGGTTCACCAGCGACTTGTGGTTCGTGTGCAAGAACTCGATCGGGTCCTCAACCGTCATGATGTGGTCGGTGCGCGTGCGGTTCACCAGATCGATGAGCGCCGCCAGCGTCGTCGACTTGCCCGAACCCGTCGGACCCGTGATGAGAACGAGGCCACGCGGCAACTTCGCGAAACTCGCGATCGAATCAGGAACGCCCAACGCCGCCAGCGGCTTGATCTCCGTCGGAATCAGACGGAACGCCGCACCGATGTTGTGACGCTGCTGATAGAAGTTCACGCGGAAACGCGCATTCTCCGACAGCGTGTACGCGAAGTCGAACTCGAGCTCCTGCTCGAAGATCTCCTTCTGGCGCTCCGTCAGGATGCTGTACAGCGCCGCCTTGACCTTGTCGGCCGACCACGGCGCGGCACCATCGATGGGCTTCAGTGCACCATCGACACGGATCATCGGAGGAGCACCCGCCGAAACATGAAGGTCAGACCCACTCGTCATGAGCACCCTCTGCAGGGCCTCATCAAGCTCAGGATCGGCGTTGAGATCCGCATCACGCTGCGAACCGAAAATACCGGGGGCGGATGCTGCGGGCTGATCGTGCATCGCGGGTACCTCCGGCGACAGGGACGAAACCGGCGGGACCGCCGGCACAGGGCCCGGCAGCTCGGACACAGGGACCGGGCCGGGAGAAGAGTCGAGAGGGACGTCAGCAGCAGGGGCCTGTGCGGCTGCGGGTGCCACCGGCTGCTGGGCTGCCGGTACTGCAGGAGCCGCGGACGGAACCGGGGCCGGCTGCGGCGGAGCTGCTGCCGCGGGAACGGGGGCAGGAGTCGGGGCGGCAGGCTGCACGGGTGCGGGCTGCGGCGCCTGCTGTGTTGGCTGAGTCTGCTGCGGCGCCTGCTGCACAGGGGCAGGCGCGGCCTGAACCGGAACAGGCTGCTGCTGAACCGGGGCGGCAGGCGCCTGAGCATGCTGCGACTGGGCGGCAGGAACAGGCTGGGCGACCGGAACCTGCTGCACGGGCTGAGCGGCCTGCACGGGCTTCTGAACCGGAGCCGCCTGCGTCGGCGCCGGAAGGCTCTGCAGGTACTCCGTCGACGGGGCGGGAGGCTTCGACTCCGCCTGCGTCGCCGACTCAGTGACCGAAACCTGCACCGGAAGCTGAGCCGGAGCATCCGGAGTCATCGACGACGACGCCGAAGCCGCACGATCCGACAAAGGCGGAGGCGTCGACGGGAACGACCCCACCGGCGGAGCCGACGGGAACGAGACAGCAGGAGGCGCCGACGCGAACGAACCCGCAGGAGCCTGCGACGGGAACGTCTCCGCAACAGAAGGCGCAGGCGCAGGCTCGTCGAACTTCGGCTTCAACGACACCGGCTCAGAAACCGCCTGATAGCTGGAAGGGAGATACCCGGGCGGCTCATAGAGCGGATCCGTGTTCTCCTTCGCCGCACGACGACCGGACGGGGCAGAATCCCCCTGCTCCGTGACGTCGTAAACCGGCTCATTCATGCGATATCCCCTCATTCACTGCATGACAGCTGCGCTGCCCTGAAACTTCCCCCGACGCCCGACACCCCCGTGCCCAGCGTCAACACCGCTCAGTCATTACACCACTGACGCGGCTAGACCACCACCCGAAGGATCTCCTCAACCGAGGTGTACCCCATCAGGGCCTTCGTCCAGCCATCCTGTCGCAGCGTCGCCATACCCTGCGACACCGCAACCTTCGTGATCTCGATCGTCGACGCACGAGCCACCGCCAGGCGCTCGATCTCCTCGCTCACCATCATCACCTCATGCAGGGCGATACGGCCACGGTAACCCGTGTTCGAGCAGTGCGTGCAGCCCACCGGGCGGTACAGCAGCGGCGACGGCTTGCTCGGATCAAGATAGAAGCCCATGTTCGCAAGGCCCTCGATCGTGCTCTGGTACTGCTCCCTGCACCGCTCGCACAGACGACGCGCAAGACGCTGAGCAACAACACTGTCGAGCGCCGAACCCACCAAGAACGGCTCAATGTCCATCTCGATCAGACGAGTGATCGCCGCAGGCGCGCTGTTCGTGTGAAGCGTCGACAACACGAGGTGACCAGTCAGCGACGCCTCAATGGCGATCTGCGCCGTCTCCTGGTCACGGATCTCACCAATGAGAACAACATCCGGGTCAGAACGCAGGATGCTGCGCAGCGCCGCCGCAAACGTCAGGCCCGCCTTCACATTCACCTGCACCTGGTTGATGCCCGCCATGCGGAACTCCACCGGGTCCTCAACCGTGATCACATTGACCTCGGGCTTCGCCACAGCATTCAGCGTCGTGTACAACGTCGTCGACTTACCCGAACCCGTCGGCCCCGTCACCAGGATCATGCCATTCGGCTTCGTGAACGAACGACGGTAATTGTCGAGATTGTTGTCGAGCATGTTCAGATCGCTCAACGTCAGCGTCGTGCTCGAATTGTCGAGAATACGCATGACGACCTTCTCGCCCCACACCGTGGGAAGAGTCGCAACACGCAGATCGATCTGGCGGCCACCGTGATTGACCGACAGGCGACCATCCTGAGGCTTGCGGCGCTCAGCGATATCGATGTCACTCATGATCTTCAGACGCGAGATGACGCCATTCTGGATCGCCTTCGGCGCCCGCTGCATCTCATGCAGCACACCGTCGATACGGTACCGAACACCCATGTCATGCTGGCCCGGCTCGATGTGAATATCAGAAGCCTTGTCCTGGATGCCCTGGCTGATCAGCAGGTTCACGAAGCGAACGATAGGCGCATCGTCCTCGCTCGCCTCCTGCTCGGAGATCGCCAGCTCCTGACCGCTGCTCTCCTCCTCGAGAACAGTCGTCAGCGAGCTGATCTCATTGTCGGCGCGGTGATAGCGGTCAATCGCGGCCAGAAGATCCTTACGCTCCGCAACAACCAGATTCACCTGCATGCGCACCGCAGCGCGCACATCATCGATCGCGAACACATTGCCCGGGTCGACCACAGCCAAAGTGATCGTGTTGCCGATGTTCGCAATCGGCAGAACCTCGTGACGGCGACAGATCGCAGCCTGAACAAGCGACACCGCCATCCGGTCAACCGGGTACTCAGTCAACTCCACAAACGGGAGACCATGCTGGGCGGCGCGAGCAGAAGCATAATCGGTGGGCGTGATCACGCCATCGTTGACAAGCTGGCGCACCATCTCGTCATCGCCCTTCCAGCCATCGACAACATTGTCGAGCGCCTCAATGGGCATCACACCACGGATGATCAGAATCTCAGTAAGAGAAGACAAAATAAGGCCCCCTGCCTTGTACCGCCCCCGGTAACGCCCAGCACTGTCGGGTCGGGAAGTTCAGTGCCGAACTCAAGCCAAATTACCTTAGGAAACGCCACATTGCCATACTCGCTTCACACGAACATCATCGGTGACACGCCGAAAGGGGGAAATGGGGTTGCTCGGCGGCAGGTCTCGAGACTGTCGCCGTAGACGGCGACACCTCGACCAGCGGGCGCACGGGAGTGATTCGGGCAGCCGGCGACACCTCGACCAGCGGCAATGCGGGCGTCTCGACCAGGGGGTTATGCAACGGCAAACGGCCCGCCACCGTGAGGTGACGGGCCGTTTGATGAACGCCTACTAGTTGTAGGTGCCGGGCTGGAAGTCGTCAGAGCTGAAGCTGTCGAAATCGACGAAGCTCAGATCAGACTCGTTGAAGGACGCGTCATCAGCGAAGATGCGGTTCGGGTAACGCTCCGCCTTCGCCTCCTCCGTGGCCTCAACCGACACATTGCGGTAGCGGGGAAGACCCGTACCGGCCGGGATCAGCTTTCCGATGATCACGTTCTCCTTCAGGCCGAGCAGCGGGTCGGACTTGCCGTCCATGGCGGCCTGCGTGAGAACACGCGTGGTCTCCTGGAACGACGCAGCCGACAGCCACGACTCCGTCGCAAGCGACGCCTTCGTGATACCCATGACCTCCTGGCGGGCGGAAGCAGTCTTGCGACCCTCCGTCAGCGCAGCACGGTTCAGCTCGTTGTACCGCGAACGGTCAACCAGCTCACCGGGGAGCAGATCCGTGTCGCCGTGGTCGACCACGGTGACCTTGCGCAGCATCTGGCGAACGATGACCTCGATGTGCTTGTCGTGGATCGGAACACCCTGCGAGCGGTACACGCCCTGGACGCCGTCGACGAGGTGCTGCTGCACCGCGCGGACGCCGCGCACACGCAGCACCTCCTTCGGGTCGATCGCACCAACGTGCAACTGCTGACCGAGCTCGACATGCTGCCCGTCCTCGATGAGGAGAGTCGCACGCTTGAGCACCGGGTACGCGATCGGCTCGTCGCCGCTGTCGGGGGTCAGGATCAGCTTGCGGCTGCGGTCCGTGTCCTCGATCGTGATCTTTCCGGCCGCCTCGGCGATCGGGCTCGCACCCTTGGGGGTACGCGCCTCGAACAGCTCGGTGACGCGGGGAAGGCCCTGCGTGATGTCATCCGCGGATGCCACACCACCGGTGTGGAAGGTACGCATCGTCAGCTGCGTGCCGGGCTCACCGATCGACTGGGCCGCGATGATACCGACGGCCTCACCGATGTCGACGAGCAGGCCGGTGGCCAGCGAACGGCCGTAGCAGACCGCACACACACCAGCGGCGGACTCGCAGGTCAGAACCGAACGGACCTTCGCATGCGTGATGCCCGCATCGATCAGGTCCTGGATGAGAACGTCACCGACATCATCCCCGGCCTTCGCAACAACCTTGCCCTTGGCGTCGACCGCATCCTCAGCGAGGCTGCGAGCGTACAGCGAGTTCTCGACGTTCGCGTCGCGCACCAGAACGCCGTTGGCGTCAGGCGTCGCGACGAGCAGCTCGAGGCCACGGGTCGTGCCACAGTCGTCCTCGCGGATGATGACATCCTGCGAGACGTCCACGAGACGACGCGTGAGGTAGCCCGAGTCGGCCGTACGAAGCGCCGTGTCAGCCAGACCCTTACGGGCACCGTGGGTGGCGATGAAGTACTCCGCCACCGACAGGCCCTCACGGTAGCTCGAGATGATCGGACGCGGGATGATCTCACCCTTCGGGTTCGACACCAGACCACGCATACCGGCGATCTGACGAACCTGCATCCAGTTACCACGAGCACCAGAGGTGACCATGCGGTTGATGTTGTTGTCGGACGGCATGTTCTCCTGCATGGCCGTCGCAACCTCAGCGGTCGCCTTGTTCCAGATCTCGATGAGCTCCTGGCGGCGCTCCGAGTCGGTCGTCAGACCCTTCTCGAACTGGCTCTGAACCTTCGAGGCCTGCTTCTCGTAGCCCGCGATGATCGCACCCTTGGTGGGCGGCGTCAGGATGTCTGACAGCGCCACCGTCACACCGCTTCGGGTCGCCCAGTAGAAACCGGCGTCCTTGATGCGGTCCAGCGTCGCCGCGACCTCAACCTTGGGGTAACGCTCCGCCAGATCGTTGACGATCGACGAAAGCTGACCCTTGTCGGCAACAGCCTCCACCCAGGGGTAGTCAGCCGGAAGCGCCTCATTGAACAGCGCGCGACCCAGCGTGGTCTCATGCAGGAACGTCTCGCCCTGCACGAAGCCCTCAGGCGCCTTGCCCTCAGCAAAGTGCAGACCCGTCAGACGGATGCGCACCTTCGAGTTCAGGTGAAGCGACTTCTGGTCGAACGCGAGGATCGCCTCGGCGACCGACGAGAACGCACGGCCCTCACCCTCGCCACCCTCACGCACAGTGGTGAGGTGGTGCAGACCGATGATCATGTCCTGCGTGGGCAGGGTGACCGGGCGACCGTCAGACGGCTTCAGGATGTTGTTCGACGCGAGCATCAGGATGCGCGCCTCAGCCTGGGCCTCAACCGACAGCGGCAGGTGAACAGCCATCTGGTCACCATCGAAGTCGGCGTTGAACGCGGCACACACCAGCGGGTGAAGCTGGATGGCCTTACCCTCGACGAGCTGAGGCTCGAACGCCTGGATGCCCAGACGGTGAAGGGTGGGCGCGCGGTTCAGCAGCACGGGGCGCTCGCGGATGATCTCCTCGAGCACATCCCACACCTGCGGACGCGAACGCTCGACCATACGCTTCGCGCTCTTGATGTTCTGAGCGTGGCTCAGATCGATCAGGCGCTTGATGACGAACGGCTTGAACAGCTCCAGCGCCATCTGCTTGGGCAGACCACACTGGTGCAGCTTCAGCTGCGGGCCGACGATGATGACCGAACGGCCCGAGTAGTCGACGCGCTTGCCGAGCAGGTTCTGGCGGAAACGACCCTGCTTTCCCTTGAGCATGTCGCTCAGGGACTTCAGGGCGCGGTTGCCGGTACCCGTCACCGGGCGACCACGGCGACCGTTGTCGAACAGAGCGTCGACGGCCTCCTGCAGCATCCGCTTCTCGTTGTTGACGATGATCTCGGGAGCACCGAGGTCAAGCAGACGACGAAGACGGTTGTTGCGGTTGATCACGCGGCGGTACAGGTCGTTCAGGTCAGAGGTCGCGAAGCGGCCACCATCGAGCTGCACCATCGGGCGCAGCTCCGGCGGGATCACCGGGACGACCTCGAGCACCATCGCAGCCGGCGAGTTGCCGGTCTGCAGGAACGAGTTGACAACCTTCAGGCGCTTGATGGCGCGGATCTTCTTCTGACCCTTGCCGTTCGCGATCTGGTCGTGCAGGTTCTCGCTCTCCGTCTGGAGGTCGAAGCTCTGCAGACGCTTCTGGATGGCCTCGGCGCCCATGAACGCCTCGAAGTACATGCCGAAACGGTCCTGCAGCTCGTGGAAGACCGAATCCTCCGGCTTCAGGTCGCCGACCTTCAGCGTGCGGAAATCCTCCCACACGCGCTCCAGCTGGCTGATCTGCTCGTCGAAGGACTTACGAGCCTGCGACATCTCCTTCTCGGCGCCATCCTTCGTGCGACGCTTCACATCAGCCTTGGCACCCTCTTCTTCAAGAGCGGCCAGGTCGGCCTCAAGCTTCGCCAGGCGGTCAGCGATCTTCGAATCGCGCTGCTTCTCAAGCTCGGCGATCTCCAGACGGATCTCGTTCTCGAGACCGGGCATGTCATCGTGACGGCCCTGCTCATCAACCGAGATCACCATGTAAGCGGCGAAGTAGATGACCTTCTCAAGGTCCTTCGGCGCCATGTCGAGCAGGTAGCCGAGGCGGCTCGGAACACCCTTGAAGTACCAGATGTGAGTGACCGGGGCGGCGAGCTCGATGTGGCCCATGCGCTCACGGCGCACCGACGACTTCGTGACCTCAACGCCACAGCGCTCACACACGATGCCCTTGAAGCGCACGCGCTTGTACTTGCCACACGAGCACTCCCAGTCGCGGCTGGGTCCGAAGATCTGCTCACCGAAAAGGCCATCCTTCTCGGGCTTGAGCGTGCGGTAGTTGATCGTCTCCGGCTTCTTCACCTCACCGTGCGACCAGCGACGGATGTCGTCAGCAGTCGCGAGGCCGATACGAAGCTCATCGAACGTGGTAACGTCGAGCAATTTTTCTCCTAATGCCTAAATCTTGTGCGAGTCGAGAGCTACGGATCAGATCTCGTCGATCGACGACGAGTTCTCGAACCGGGTGGAGATGTTGATGCCCAGCTCCTCCGCAGCGCGGAAGACCTCGTCATCAGTGTCCTTGAGGCTCACAGCAGTGCCATCGGCCGAGAGAACCTCGACGTTAAGGCAGAGCGACTGCATCTCCTTGATGAGCACCTTGAAGGACTCAGGGATGCCGGGCTCCTGGATGTTCTCGCCCTTGACGATCGCCTCGTACACCTTCACGCGGCCGAGGATGTCATCCGACTTGATCGTGAGCAGCTCCTGGAGCGCGTAAGCCGCACCGTAGGCCTCGAGGGCCCACACCTCCATCTCGCCGAAACGCTGTCCGCCGAACTGAGCCTTACCACCGAGCGGCTGCTGGGTGATCATCGAGTACGGGCCCGTCGAGCGCGCGTGGATCTTGTCGTCCACCAGGTGGTGGAGCTTCAGGATGTACATGTAGCCGACCGAGACAGGCTCAGGGAACGGCTCGCCGGAGCGGCCGTCGAACAGGCGCGCCTTGCCGGAGCCACCGATGAGGCGGTCACCGTCACGCGTCGGAAGCGTCGACTCGAGGAGACCCTCGATCTCCGTCTCCGCCGCACCGTCGAACACCGGGGTCGCAACCTTCGTGCCGGGCTCGGCGCTGAACGCCTCAGCCGGCAGGGCCTTCGCCCACGCCGGGGTGCCCTCGATCTTCCAACCCTGCTGCGCGATCCAACCGAGGTGGATCTCCAGGATCTGACCGAAGTTCATCCGGCCGGGCACGCCCAGCGGGTTCAGGATGATGTCGACCGGCGTGCCATCCTCAAGGAACGGCATGTCCTCGACAGGCAGGATCTTCGAGATGACACCCTTGTTGCCGTGGCGGCCAGCAAGCTTGTCACCCTCGGTGATCTTGCGCTTCTGGGCGATGTAGACGACAACACGCTGGTTGACGCCCGAGCCGAGCTCGTCGTCACCATCCTGCGCGTCGAACACCTTGACCGCGATGATCGTTCCCTCTTCACCGTGAGGCACCTTGAGGCTCGTGTCACGAACCTCGCGGCTCTTCTCGTTGAAGATGGCGCGCAGCAGGCGCTCCTCGGCACTCAGCTCGGTCTCACCCTTCGGCGTGACCTTGCCGACGAGGATGTCGCCGGGGCGAACCTCGGCACCGATGCGGATGATGCCACGCTCATCGAGATCGGCCATGAGCTCAGGGCTCACATTGGGGAGGTCACGGGTGATCTCCTCCTTGCCGAGCTTCGTGTCGCGGGCGTCGACCTCATACTCCTCGATGTGGATCGACGAAAGCGTGTCGTCCTTGACCAGGTTCTGGCTCAGGATGATCGCGTCCTCGAAGTTGTGACCCTCCCACGACATGAACGCCACAAGGAGGTTCTTGCCGAGCGCGAGCTCACCGTTCTCCGTGGCGGGGCCATCCGCAATGACCTCGCCGACCTCAACGCGGTCACCCGCGCTGACGATGACACGGTGGTTGTAGCTGGTGCCCTGGTTGGAGCGGTCGAACTTGCGCAGGTAGTAATCCTGCGTGCCACCCTCATCGAGCTGCACGGTGACGACATCGGCCGAAACCTCGGCGACGACACCCGCCTTGTCAGCGGTGAGCACGTCACCGGCGTCGATGGCCGCGAAGCCCTCCATACCGGTACCAACGACAGGGCTCTCACTGCGGAGCAGCGGAACAGCCTGACGCTGCATGTTGGCGCCCATGAGCGCGCGGTTCGCATCGTCATGCTCAAGGAAGGGGATGAGCGACGTCGCAACCGACACCATCTGGCGCGGCGAGACATCCATGTACCCGATCTCCTCGACCGGAACCAGGTCGACCTCGCCATCCTTCTTACGAGCGAGGACGCGGGGGTCAGCGAAGTGGCTGTCAGCCGTCAGCGGCGCGTTGGCCTGCGCGACGACATACTCGTCTTCCTCACTCGCGGTGAGGTAGTCGATCGTCTCCGTGACCTTGCCCTTGACGACACGACGGTACGGCGTCTCGATGAAACCGAAGGAGTTGATGCGCGCGAACGACGCGAGCGAACCGATCAGACCGATGTTCGGGCCTTCCGGGGTCTCGATCGGGCACATGCGGCCGTAATGCGACGGGTGAACGTCACGAACCTCGACACCGGCACGCTCACGGCTCAGACCACCCGGGCCAAGCGCCGACAGGCGGCGCTTGTGGGTGAGGCCCGCAAGCGGGTTGTTCTGGTCCATGAACTGGCTGAGCTGAGAAGTACCGAAGAACTCCTTGATCGCGGCCACAACGGGGCGCACATTGATCAGGGTCTGCGGGGTGATCGCCTCGATGTCCTGAGTGGTCATCCGCTCGCGGACAACACGCTCCATACGGCTGAGACCGGTGCGAACCTGGTTCTGGATAAGCTCACCGACAGCGCGGATACGACGGTTGCCGAAGTGGTCGATGTCATCCACATCAAGGCGGATGTCGACCTTCTTGCCATCACGGACGCCCGCGATGGTCTTCTGCTCGTCATGCAGCGCAACCAGGTACTTGATGGTCGCGATGATGTCTTCTTTGGTCAGAACCGAAGAGGACAACGGAGCGTCGATACCGAGCTTGCGGTTGATCTTGTAACGACCGACCTTCGCCAGGTCGTAACGCTTCGAGTTGAAGTAGAAATTGTCGAGCAGCGCACGCGCAGCCTCGGCGGCAACCTGCTCGCCCGGACGCAGCTTGCGGTAGATGTCCTTGAGCGCCTCCTCCTTGGTGAGGATGTTGTCCTTCTCAAGGGTGGCCTCGATCGACGCGAAGCCCTTGAACTCAGCAAGGATCTCCTCGCTCGTCATACCGAGGGCCTTCATGAAGACCGTGACCGACTGCTTGCGCTTGCGGTCGATACGAACGCCGACCTGATCGCGCTTGTCGATCTCGAACTCAAGCCAAGCACCGCGGCTCGGGATGATGCGGGCCGAGTAGATGTCCTTGTCAGACGTCTTCTCCTGCGCGCTGTCGAAGTACACGCCCGGGCTGCGAACCAGCTGCGACACGACGACACGCTCAGTGCCGTTGATGACGAAGGTCCCCTTCGGGGTCATCAGCGGGAAGTCACCCATGAAGACCGTCTGGGTCTTGATCTCACCCGTGAGGTGATTCATGAACTCCGCCTCGACATAGAGAGGAGCGGAGTAGGTCTTGCCCTTCTCCTTGCACTCATCGATCGAGTACTTCTTCTCCTCCAGGAACGGGTTCGTGAAAGAGAGCTGCATCGTCTCGCCGAGGTCCTCGATGGGAGAGATCTCCTCGAAGATCTCCTCAAGGCCGGTCAGCGAAGGGAGATCCTGACGACCCTCAGCCTTCGCGGCGGCGGCCCGCTCCTTCCAGACGTCGTTGCCGACGAGCCAGTCGAAACTCTCCGTCTGAAGAGCCAACAGATCAGGGACAGTCAGATTGTCCGAGATCTTGGCGAAAGAAAGCCGAGAATGGTTACGACCGTTCTTCGGATTTCCCTTCTTTGATGAGTTGGTGTTGGATGCGTTGCGCGCAGCAGCCAAGGAAATAACCTCCGGTGACCTTCTCGGTCAATACAGTCGGGCGTTGCCAATTAACGATCTAGATGGATGCGAAGCACTCGCCAGAACCTACATTTGGGTGATCGGGACCGAAGTCCGGATTCGCACAGGCCGACCGCAATATGAAGGCAGAGCAATTCTGGGAGCGCAAAGGTCAACTATAGTTCGCGCACCACGCCGTGTCCAGTCGAAATCTTGACCTCTTTTGGAAATTCGGCTATAAGCGCGGGGGCGGGGTATACCGGGGCGGTCTCGAGACTGTCACCGCAGACGGCGACACCTCGACCAGCGGGGTGTTGCAGTCACCGAAAACGGCGACACCTCGACCAGCGGCACCGCTGGGCATGGGATGATTCGGGTATGGCCGCACCCGAGCATCCGACGACCGTCCTGCAGCTCAGCGGATACCGCGCCGAGATCATCGAAGAACGATGGATGCCCGGCAGCGTCACCCTCGTCGTCGACGGCACGCCACAGTCCAACGTGAACCTCAACGACCCCTCACAGCTGTTCTTCGAATACGTGCAACGCATCGGCCACATCATCGACCAGCTGCCCGACGGCCCCATCACCGCAGTGCACCTCGGCGCCGGCGCGCTCACCCTCCCCCGCTACGTCGAAGCGACCAGACCCGGCTCCCGCCAACAGGTCGTCGAACTCGAAAGCGACCTCGTCGACTTCGTGCGCGACAACATCCCGTGGCCGAAGAGCGCATCCATCAGAGTGCGGCACGGCGACGCGCGCGCCGTGCTCGAGAAACTGCCCCACGGCCTGCACGGCACCGTAGACCTGCTCATCGTCGACGTGTTCGGCGGAAGTCGCATCCCCGCCCACGTCACCAGCGTCGAGTTCTACCGCAACGCCGTGCAACTGCTCGCACCCGGCGGCGTCATCGCCGTGAACATCGCCGACGGGCCCGGACTCGCCTTCGCCCGCGGCCAGGCATCCACCCTGCTCGCCGCAACCGGCGACGTCGCCGCCCTCGCCGAAGCGCAGATCCTCAAAGGGCGCCGCTTCGGCAACGTCGTACTCGTCGGCTCACAGCAGCCGCTCCCCCTCGAATGGATGCCGCGCCTGCTGGCCGGCGGACCGCATCCGGCCAAGGTCGTCACCGGGCGCGAACTCCGCGACTGGATCGCCGGCGCGCCCATCGCCACCGACGCCACCGCCATCGCGTCGCCGCCACCCTCGAAGAATGTGTTCCGCGTCGGACGCGACTGACGCATCCGGCCAGCGTGTGTTGCCCGCCGCCCGGCCCCTCGCCCGGCGAGCGTGGTGCGCGAGGGGTCGGAAAGTGCCCTATCTGCCCGTCTTTCAGGGCACATATCGACCCCTCACCGAACCTTTGAGTCACAGGCCTTTGAGTCACAGGCTCGGGGCGAGAGGGCAGAGAATGCCCCACCCATCCTCGGGAAGGGCACGAATTGACCTATCGCGGGAGGCATCCGGCGACAAGACTGATGGGGCAAGATCGGCGGGGAGCGCACGCGCGACCGAGAGAGAGACGGAAACCCCGAGCTCCCGCCATTGCCCGAGCCCACCGCGAAGGCAAAGATGAGAGCATGACGATGCGCAGAACCTGGCCGGCGAGCGCCGCAATCATCGCCGGGCTGCTTCTGAGCGGATGCACGGGGTCCGCCGAAACGCCGGCCACCACAACGACACCGACGACACTCCCGCCCTCCCCCAGCGCAACACCCATCGAACAGGTGCAGCCCGCAGGAACCCCGACCGTGCCGGCAAGCGGACTGCGAGCGCCATGGTCAGTCGTGCGACTGCCCGACGGGTCCGCGCTGATCAGCGAACGCGACACCGCCATCATCAAAGAACTGACCGACAGCGGCGAACTGCGCGACGCCGGAACCATCGCCGGGGTCACCCCCGGCGGCGAAGGCGGCCTGCTCGGCATCGAAATGCGCGACGCCGAAGACGGGCTGTGGCTGTACGCCTACTTCACCGCAGCATCCGACAACCGCATCGTACGGATGCAGATCGAAGGCGAAACAGGCGCGCTTGAACTGGTCGGAGCATCCGTCGTCGTAAGCGGAATCGCGAAAGCCAGAAACCACAACGGCGGACGCATCAAATTCGGCCCCGACGGGATGCTCTACGCAACCGTCGGCGACGCCGGCAACCCGGCGCTCGCGCAGGACCCGACATCGCTGAACGGAAAAATCCTGCGGATGGCGCCCGACGGCAGCGTGCCCGACGACAACCCCACCCCCGGATCACTCGTCTACACGCTCGGCCACCGCAACCCTCAAGGCCTCGCATGGGACAGCACCGGGCAACTGTGGGCATCCGAATTCGGACAGAACACCTGGGACGAACTCAACATCATCAAAGCAGGCAACAACTACGGATGGCCCACCGTCGAAGGCGCAGGAGGGGTCGCCGGCTTCACCGACCCCGCGCACCAATGGTCAACCGCAGAAGCCAGCCCCAGCGGGCTCGCCATCATCAACGACACCCTCTTCATGGCGACACTGCGCGGCCAGACCCTCTGGGCGATCTATCCCACCGACGGGCGAGCCGACGCCGTCTCCTGGTACAGGACAGAATACGGGCGCCTCCGCGACGCCATCCCCGGACCCGACGGCAGCCTCTGGGTGCTCACCAACAACACCGACGGCCGCGGAAACCCCGCCCAGGATGACGACAAGCTGATGCAGATACGGCTCACCCCACTGACAGAGGGATAGCCTGAGACGGTAACGGATCGGGGCAGTACGTGAGCATCATCCTGGGCTATGACCCACAGACCCTTCGCGAGAAGGTCGACCTGAAAGCCGCCGGGGCACGCCTCGACGAACTCGGCGAACTGCGCAACGCAGACGCCGTCAACGAGAAAGTGACGCTGCTGCGCCTCACCGGGCGACTCGACGAAGCCTGGGACATGGCCAACGCCGCCCTCCGCCAGGCGCGCTTCTCAGGCGACCGCGAAGAGCTCTGCCTCACACGCATCCGCCGCGCCCAAGTGCAGCACTACCTCGGCAAGCTCGACCAGTCGCTCATCGAGCTGACCTCCTGCGTCGAAGAAGCACGCGCCCACGACTGGTCGGCCACCGAAGCGCTCGCGCTGCTCAACAGGGGCAAAGTCAACTTCGACCTCGGCGAACTGCAGGCGGCGCTGCTCGACTTCCGCACCGCCGTCACCATCCGGGTGCGCATCGGCGCATCCGCCGACGACGTCGACAGCGCCATGATGGCCATCGCGATCGCCGAGTCGTTCCTCGGGTAGAAGGAGTCGGGCCGCGTGCACGGTGCTCGGCGCTCGGCGCTCGGCGCTCGGCGCTCGGCGCTCGGCGCAGGGTGCTCGACAGGAGAATCTTCGCGACACGCGGGTGACAGCATCCGCACCACGGCGCGGCGCGAAAGATCTCCTGTTGAGCGAGTGAGTGAGTGCGTGAGTGGCGGATGACGGGGCAGCAGACCACAGGCGCAGTCACGGTCGCAGGCACAGGCACAAGCACAGGCACAAGCACAAGCACCCACAGGATGTGCGGCACCGTCGGGCGGTCAGAATAAGGTCGAAGCATGGCTGAACTGGCACGAGTGCGCACCTGGGCGAACGCCCTCATCGCGCTGCACCTCGACCCCGCCTGGAGCTTCGACTTCGACCACGCCAAAACGCGCGCAGGCCTCTGCAACCACACGGAGAAACGCATCACCGTGTCGCGCCACCTCGCAAGCCGCTACGAAGACGACGAAATCCACCAGATCCTGCTGCACGAAGTCGCCCACGCCATCGCCGGGGCGAAGGCCGGACACGGGCCGCGCTGGAAGACCGTCGCCGCGGACCTCGGCTACGAAGGCAAACGACTCCACGACGGATCCATCGCGCACGAACTCGCACCATGGGTCGGCACCTGCCCATCAGGCCACACCCACTACCGCTACCGGCAGCCGACGCGAGCACTCTCGTGTGGAAAGTGCTCCAAACGCTTCGATGCACGCAACGCCATCGACTGGAAGAAACGGGCGGTTTAAGAGGGAAGGAGAGTTGTTGAGCGGGGCTGGTTTCGAGACTGTCTCGTTCCTCGGCACCTCAACCAGCAGGTTGGGACGTTTCTAGATACTCCTTCCTTTCCCCCCTCGACCAGGGGTGACCAGCGGGGATCAGCGGCGGAAGTCCTGGAGGAGGGGAACTGCGTCGACGGGGGCGAAATCGAGTTCGACGTCGCCGAGCGTCCGTGCCGAAACCGAAGCGCCGACGAGATGCCGGGTCGCCCTGCGCAGACCCACGAAGGCCGCGGATGCCGCAGCCGCCTCAGGCGAGCAGTGGTCGATCCCGGCAGCCGTGAGCGCATCGATGACGGCACCCGCGGCAAGCAGATCCTCCACAGCGAAACGCAGGGCGCCATCCGCGCCCGGCTCCCCCGCGGCGACGACCGCGATACGGAACCGGTCACCACGCTCAGCCTGCTTCACGATGACCCACTCAGCCACAGCAGCAGCGTTCTGGATGCTGCCGGCGACGACCGCAGCATCCGTCACCGGTGTGGCCTGCGACTCGCCCAGCTGGTCGACCCAGACGACAGCATCCGCACCCGCCTCAATCGCCGCGGCACCAGCATGGCCCCAATCGAATCGCACCTGATAGTAGGACTGGGCTGCGGGGTTGTCGTCGGGAGAGATCACGCAACCACCGTATCGCCGCGGCCGAGCGTCATGATGCAATTGAGTCACCGTTCCACGCGCTACACGCCACCTTCCCTTCCCTTGGAAAGCACATGACCCCACGTCGCCTGCTCGTCGGCACCACCGGCGGCACCTTCGGCATGGCCCGCACCGGCGCCTACCTCTCGGCACCGGGTGAGGGCGACGAGCAACTCGAGCAGGCCCTCGCAGCTGTCATGCTCGACGGGTGGGAGGCCGTCGTCGAGGCCGTGACCCCGGCATCCGACAGCGCGGACGCGACGCCCGACACCTGGTTTGCCATCGCCGACCGGCTGCACCGCGAAAGCCCCGGCATCGACGCCGTGGTGCTCATCCACGGCACTGACACCCTCGCCTACACCGCCGCCGCGCTCTCGGTGCTCTGGCCCCAGGCCGGAATCCCGCTCGTCATCACCGGCTCGCAGATTCCGCTCGGGATGCCGGACTCCGACGCCGACGCCAACCTGAGCCTCGCCGTCACCACCGCCACGGAGCTGGCCGTACGGGGTGAGAGCGGCATCTGGGTCAGCTTCGGCGGGCAGACCCTCCCCGCCTTCGGCGTGACCAAGATCGACGCACAATCACCCCAGGCATTCGCCTCGCCCGTCGCCGAGCGGCTCGGTGACAGCTGGGTGACACCGCC
Organism: Homoserinimonas aerilata; assembly: GCF_006716125.1. NCBI lineage: Bacteria > Bacillati > Actinomycetota > Actinomycetes > Micrococcales > Microbacteriaceae > Homoserinimonas > Homoserinimonas aerilata. The sequence continues at coordinate 34,797 of NZ_VFOM01000004.1, forward strand.
GCCCATCGAGCTGCTGCTGAACGATGCGCGCGCTCGCGCCGGAACACTCGACAGCACAGCGAGTTCCTCCGTCATCGTGGTCGCGGCATTCCCCGGCCTCGACGGCGGCCTGCTCGAACGCATCCTCGAGGTGCGACCGGATGCTCTCGTGCTCGAATGCTACGGGGCCGGTACCTTTCCCCTCAGCGACGAGCGCTCCCTGGCTGCGCTCTCGCGAGCGGGTTCAGCCGGAACGGCCATCGTCTGCACATCCCGCACCAGAAGCGGACGGATCATGCTCGGCGCCTACGAGAGCGGCCACCGACTGGCATCGATCGGTGCCGTCGGAGCTGGAGGTCTACCCACCGAAGCTGCGGTCGCGCTCCTTCACCTGCTCATCCGCTCAGGAACATCCGCCACCGAAATCAGCCGAATCGTCGGCGGCCAGACACGCGCCGACTAGAGCTGCTCGACCTGCTCGACGATGTCGGAGACCACGCCCTTCCAATGCCCGAGCATCATGAAACGCTCGTCACGATCGGCAAGCCCATCGTGGTTGAGAGAGATCGACGTTCCGCCCTCGACCTCCTTCACACCGACCGTGAGCGTCGAATTGTGCGGCCAATCAGCCGGACGCCACGTGAGCTTGACGCGCGAATTCTCCGCATAGCGATGGATGATTCCCCGCACGCCATCCGCCGTCTCATACTCCGCATTCTGCTCGCGAGGCAGCTCAGTCTCGCCGAGCCACAACGGAAGCCCCTCGCCGACCAGAAACTGCCAGACCTGCGGCAGCGGCACCGTGGCCGTCTGACGCACCCCGACATCGAAGGAATCGCCGCGATTGCGCCCGGTCTTGTAGTTGTTCGAAGCCATGCGCCAAGGCTAAGCGACCGCGAGCGCCCACAAACACCCACCGGCTGATAGGCTTGCAGGACATGTGAATCCACCGATGGATTCCCTGCGTCGTTGAACGCTTACTCTTCTCGCCCTGTCACACAGGGCTCGCAGATACTTTCTCCGGCGAACGGATGTGGCCACTGCCACCTTCGCCCAACTCGCTGGTTTCGAGACGAGCGCCCCAGAGGGCGCTCCCTCAATCAGCAATGCTCTGAAAGACACCACCCCCTTGACTGAAACAACCTTCGGCGCGCTCGGCGTGCCCGCACCCCTCGTCGCCGTGCTCGACACGAACGGCAAGACGAGCGCGTTCCCCATTCAGGTGGACACGCTCCCCGACACGCTGGGCGGGCGCGACGTGCTCGGCCGCGGCAAGACCGGCTCCGGCAAGACGCTCGCCTTCTCCATCCCCATGGTCGCGCGCCTTGCTGGCGGCCTCGCCGGCGGCAACCGCCGCACCGGGCGCCCGCTCGGCCTCATCCTCGCCCCCACACGCGAGCTCGCCACCCAGATCACCGCCGTCGTCGAGCCGCTCGCGGCCGCCTACGGCCAGAAGGTCACCACCATCTTCGGCGGCGTCTCACAGCAGCGACAGGTCGCCGCGCTCAAAGCCGGCGTCGACATCGTCGTCGCCTGCCCCGGCCGCCTCGAAGACCTCATGAAGCAGGGCTTCGTCTCGCTCGACGCGATCGAGATCACCGTGCTCGACGAAGCCGACCACATGGCCGACCTCGGCTTCCTGCCCGTCGTCACGCGCATCCTCGACAAGACCCCCAAAGACGGGCAGCGCCTGCTCTTCAGCGCCACGCTCGACAACGGCGTGGACAAGATCGTCAAGCGCTTCCTCCACAACGAGGTGCTGCACTCCGTCGACGAAGCCACCTCGCACGTCGCCGACATGACCCACCACCTCTTCGAGGTCGACGGGGTCGACGCCAAGAAGGCGCTCGTCGAGAAGCTCGCCTCCGGAACCGGCCGCCGCATCCTCTTCATGCGCACCAAGCACCACGCCAAGAAGCTCGCCAAGCAGCTCACCGAATCGGGCATCCCCTCCGTCGACCTGCACGGCAACCTGTCGCAGCCGCAGCGCGACCGCAACCTCGCCGCATTCGGCGACGGCAGCGTCAAAGTGCTCGTCGCAACCGACGTCGCCGCGCGCGGAGTGCACGTCGACAACGTCGAACTGGTCATCCACGTCGACCCGCCCGCCGAGCACAAGGCATACCTGCACCGCAGCGGCCGCACCGCGCGCGCCGGAAGCTCAGGCGACGTCGTCACCATCATGCTGCCCACACAGAAGAAGGACACTCTCGCGCTCCTGCGCAAGGCCGCCATCGATGTGCAGGCACAGCGCGTCACCGCAGACTCGGATGCCGTCACCACGCTCGTCGGCGAAACCGCCGCCTACGTGAAGCCGGCCCCCAAGCAGGAGCAGCAGCGTGGCGGCGGACAGTCACAGGGCGCCAACGCGCAGCGCAAGCGCGCAGCCCGCGGCGACGGCGGCGGGGCAGCCCGACGCGACCGCTCCGGCCGACCCGCCACAGCATCCGGAAGCGACAGCAGCCGCTCAGGTCGCAGCGGCCAGGGCCGCAGCCGCGGCGCCGCACAAGGCGCAGGCTCGCACGCGCCGCGCACCCGCCAGGGCGGTTCCTCGGTGACGTACAGCACGTCATCCGGTGGCTCCACGTCAGGTGCGGCCCCCGCAGGCGGACAGCGCCGCGCCGGACGCCGCGCGCAGGGCTAGAAAAGACAGTTAACGACAGAGGCGACCGGGGCACCGGTCGCCTCTGTCGTTAACTGGCGCCTGACGGCGGCGGATGCGCGTGCGCTGCCTGAAGGCGGGCGGATACACGCGGCCATAAGGGTGTCCTTCGCACCCGATTTCTCCCCGGCCGAAGAGCGACATAGGCTCTGCCCATGAGCACCGCTGAAGTTGCCAACGCACTTATTCGACCCATCCGCGACTCCGACGTCGAAGACCTCGGGCAGGTGCAGGCGGTCTGCTGGCATGAAACCTACGACCAGTTGATCGATGGCGCCGCTTTGCAGAATCTCTCGCCCCGCCGCATGGCAGAGCTCTGGTCGCGCATCGCAAGCCGCGGACCCGAGTACAACCAGTTCGCCGCACTCGTCGACGGCAGAATTGTCGGCTTCGTCGGCTCGGGCCCCGCCCGCGATGAAGACGCCCCGCGCGAACGGGAACTCTACTTTCTCTACCTGCTCGCCGAATATCAGGGCACCGGCATCGGCCAGAAACTCTTCGACGCCGCCTGCGCCGACCGCCCCGGCTACCTGTGGGTAGGCAAAGACAATGCCCGCGCCCACTCGTTCTACAAGCGCAACGGTATGACGCTCGATGGCACAGAAGAAGTCAAACAGCTGCTCGGCGAAGACCTCGTATCGGTGCGTTTCGTGCGGTGAGAGTTGTTGAGCGGGGCTGGTTTCGAGACTGCCTCGTTCCTCGGCACCTCAACCAGCGGTTTCTTCAGGGGAGGACGCCCACCGAGGCGAGGGCCGCGCGCAGCAGAGCGCCGCGGCCGCCGTCCATCTCGTCGCTGACCGTGTAGCTGGCCGCCTCCGCCGGGCTCATCCAGGTGATCTCCAGCGCATCCTGCCGTGGCTCACACGTGCCCGTCACCGGAACGACATACGCCAGCGAGACCGCGTGCTGGCGGTCATCCGTGAACTGGCTGATACCGGGCATCGGAAAATACTCGGCCACCTGGAACGGCACAGGGCTCGCCGGCAGCTGCGGAAACGCCATCGGGCCCAGATCCTTCTCCAGATGGCGGAACAGCGCCTCACGCAAAGTCTCGCCATACATGACACGCCCCGAGACGAGCGTGCGGCCCATCTCGCCCGTCACGGATGCGCGCAACAGCACGCCCACCTCCAACACCACGCCGAGACTGTCGAGCCGAACCGGCACCGCCTCCACATACAAGATGGGGAGCCTGCGACGGATCTCGAGAAGCTCCACATCGGAGAGCCACGCGTTGCCGGGGTCAGGGGTGCCTACAGAGCTCATGCTTCATTGTCGCGCACTCGGAGCATCCGGCCCCACAACACGCATCCGATTTCTCGCTCCCCTTCTCTGTCGCGAGTGGTCGATTCTGGCCCCACCAGCGCGCGCGGAGGGGCCAGAATCGACCACTCGCGGAGGAGGAGAGGAACTCAGCTGATCCATAGGAACGGTGAGTGCTGCGCATAGGGTGCGCCGACAGGCTGGCGCCATGAAACTCTCGAAGTCCGCGCTCATCAACTCGGGGCTCGCGATCGTCGTCATCGGCGGGGCGGTCGCCGCCTACCTGGTGACGAATCCGATCGGCAGCACCGCCACCGCCGACAGCACCCGCCTCACCGGAACCGTGCAGCAGGGCGCCGTGTCGAGCACCATCACCGCGAGCGGTGCCGTCTCCGCCGTCAGCCAGACCGTCGCATCCTTCGCCGTCTCCGGAACGATCGCCACGGTCGACGTCGCCCTCGGCGACACCGTCACGGCAGGCCAGCAGCTCGGCACACTCGACACCACAGAGCTCGCCGGCGCGGTCTCCGACGCCTACACTTCGCTCGCCCGCGCCAAGACGGAACTGTCGAGCGCCACCACCCAGCTCGCGGCGGCGCAGACCGCAGAACTCGCAGCGGCGAGCGCCGACCCCAGCCAGCCGGGAAGCACCAGCACCACGTCGAGTGCGCAGTCGGTCAGCCAGGCCAGCTCCGCCGTGACGAGCGCGCAGGACAAGGTGAGCGACGCGAACGAGGTCGCCGCCGACGCCGAAGCGGACCTCGCCGAGGCCACCCTGCTCGCACCCGTCAGCGGGCTCGTCGTCGCCGTCAACGGCAGCGTCGGCGGTTCCTCCGGCGGCTCGTCGGGAAGCGACAGCGGTGCCGGTACCGACACCGGCACATCCGGTTTCGTCACCATCGCCGACATCAGCCAGTTCACGATGACGGCGAACATCGCCGAAGCCGACATCGCGGATGTCGCGGTCGGCCAGGCGGCATCCGTCACCTTCCCGGCGCTCGACGACACGACCGCAACCGCAACCGTCACGGCCATCGCGCCCACCGCCACGAGCAGCAACAGTGTCGTCACCTACGCCACCACCATCACCCTCGACTCCGTGCCGGACGGCCTGCGCCTCGGCCAGACCGCATCCGTCACCATCACGACCGTGTCGAGCGCGGAGGACGCCCTCTACGTGCCGACCGCCGCCGTCACCACTGCCGCCGACGGCACCTCGACCGTCGACGTCGTCGGCGACGATGACGAGGTCAGCACCGTCACCGTCGAGACGGGCGTCGTGGGAGATCAGGGCACCGAGGTCACCTCCGGGCTCACCGCAGGGCAAAGCGTCGTGCTCGGAACCGTCACCGTCACCGACACCACCGACAGCACGCAGACCGGCGGAAGAAACGACACGACGGGCGGCTTCAACGGCCAGATCCCTTCGGGCGGCTTCAGCGGCGGCTTCCCCGGGGGCGCCCAGTGAGCGGCGTGATCGACGCACCCCAGCCGGTGCTCGAGCTGGAAGGCATCCACCAGGTGTACGGCACAGGCGAGGCTGCGGTGCACGCCCTGCGCGGCATCGACGTGACCGTGCACGCGGGCGACCATGTGGCCATCGTCGGCCCCTCCGGCTCAGGCAAGTCGACGCTCATGAACCTTCTCGGATGCCTCGACGTCGCATCCGGCGGCACCTACCGTCTCTCCGGCGATGACGTCAGCACGCTCGACGAGACGCAGCTCGCGCGGGTGCGCAACCGGCAGATCGGCTTCATCTTCCAGTCGTTCAACCTCGTGCCCCGGATGACCGCCCAGGCGAACGTGGAGCTCCCGCTGATCTACGGTCGCGTGCGGCGGAGCGAACGTCGCAGGCGCGCCCTCGACGCCCTGCGCATGGTCGGACTCGAGAACCGCGCGGGCCACCAGCCGCAGGAGCTCTCCGGCGGGCAGCAGCAGCGCGTCGCAATCGCCCGGGCGCTCGTCACCTCACCCACGCTCGTGCTCGCCGACGAACCCACCGGCAACCTCGACACCGAATCGACGGAGGAGATCCTGTCCATCTTCGACCGGCTCGCCGAGGCAGGGCGCACCATCGTCATCATCACTCATGAACCGGATGTCGCGGCGCGCGCCCAGCGCGTGCTCACCGTCAGCGACGGACTCATCGTCTCCGACGTGAGCCGGCACTTCGCCGGGGCCGCATCATGAGCCTCGGAGAGATGCTCGCCTCCGCCTTCCGCGGCGTCACCGCCAACAAGCTGCGCTCTGCGCTCACCATGCTGGGCGTCATGATCGGCGTCGCATCCGTCATCCTGCTGCTCGCCGTCGGCAACGGCTCCGCGCAGGCCGTGCGCGACGCCATCTCCTCGCTCGGCACGAACACGCTCACCGTGCGCGCCAGCTCCTCCGGCGGCTTCGGCGGGCCGGGTGCGCAGACGAGCGCCGCCACCGCGCAGAAGACACTCACCACCTCCGTCAGCGATGCCCTCTCGACGTCCGGGCTCGGACACGTTCGGGCGGTCGTGCCGCAGGTGAGCACCACGCTCACTGTGTCATCTGCGACCGTGTCGGCCGAATCGGTGAGCGTCATCGGCACGACACCCGACTACTTCGACGTGACCACCGCATCCGTCGCATCCGGAAGCAGCTTCACGGATGCCGACCTCACCACCTCCGCGAAGGTCGCCGTCATCGGCTCAGAGCTGGCGACGACACTGTTCCCCACCGGCTCGGCACTCGGCCAGTCGGTGACCGTCGACGGCACCGCGTTCAGTGTCGTCGGGGTGCTCGCAGCGCAGAGCAGCACCGGCGTGAGCGACGCCAACATGGTCGTCGTCGCGCCGCTCAGCCGCGTGCAGCGCTCCTACACGGGCTTCGACGAGGTGAGCACCCTCACCGTCGAGGCGATCGACTCCGACTCCGTCGCAGCAGCCCAGGGCGAAGTGGAGATCATGCTCGACCAGCTGCTCGGCGTCGGCGAGGACGACACCGCGCCGTACACGGTGACCGACCAGTCGTCGCTGCTCGAGACCCAGCAGGAGAGCGCCGAGAGCTTCACCCTGCTGCTCGGCGCGGTCGCCGCCATCAGCCTGCTCGTCGGCGGGATCGGCGTCACCAACGTCATGCTCGTCACCGTCACCGAACGCACCCGCGAGATCGGAATCCGCAAAGCGCTCGGGGCGACGCGGGGCGCCATCCTGGGGCAGTTCCTGTTCGAGGCGGCCGCGCTGACCCTGCTCGGCGGAGTGCTCGGCGTGGTCGCTGCGCTCATCGGAGCGCAGTTCGAGATCAACGGCACCACACCCGTCGTGCTCGACTACTCCATCCCGCTCGCCCTCGGAGTCTCCGTCGCCATCGGCGTCTTCTTCGGCGTGTACCCGGCGGCCCGCGCCGCGAAACTCCGCCCCATCCAGGCCCTCCGGGCCATCTGACCCACCACACGAAAGGCACCACCATGACCGACACCACCACACCGGCAGCCACCGAAACTGCAGTACTGGATGCCACGGCATCCGCCCCCAAGACCGGCCGCCGCTGGACCCGCCACATCACTCCCGCGCTCGGAGGGCTCGCCCTGCTCGTCATCGGCTTCTTCGGCGGGCTGCTCGTCGGGCAGAACAGCGGCAGCACCGGACCCGGCCAGGGGAACCTTCCCGGCGGAATGTCATCGCTACCGGAAGGCATGAACGGCGGCTCCGGCGGCGGGGTCGGCGGCGGGGTCGGCGGCCCGGGCGGCTTCACCTCGGGCACCATCACCTCCGTCGACGGCGACACCATCACGCTCGAACTCAGCGACGGCAGCACCGTCACCGTGACCGCCGGAAGCGACACCACGATCACCACCACGGAAGAGAGCAGCGTGGGCGAGCTCGCAGAAGGCGACACGCTCACCGTCGTCGGAGAGACGGACGACGACGGAACCATCGCCGCGACCAGCATCAGCGAAGGCGAGCGCGGCTTCGGCGGCTTCTCCGGCGGAGCGACACCGAGCAACTAACAACTCGTGCCTCGCAACTCGCGTCTTGTACCTCGCATCTTGCATCTCGCGAGGGGGCACTTCTCGCCCTCCGCGCGCGGACCTTGGGGCCAGAATCGACCTCTCGCGAACTGACGTGTTTCTCACCCTGCTCTCGCTCGCGCGCGAAGGGTCACTACTCGCCCTCCCCGCGCGGACCTTGGGGCCAGAATCGACCTCTCGCGAACTGACGTGTTTCTCACCCTGCTCTCGCTCGCGCGCGAAGGGTCACTACTCGCCCTCCCCGCGCGGACCTTGGGGCCAGAATCGACCTCTCGCGCGATGTGGCGGGTACGAGATGCGAGGGACGCGCGATGTGGCGGATGCGCGGGCACCGGATGTGCGGGATGCGCGGGAGCCGGATGCGCGGGTACGGGATACGAGGGACGCGCGCGATGTCGCGGATGCGCGGGTACGGGATGCGCGGGCGAGGGATGCGCGACGGGTGCGGGATGTTCGGATGCGCGACGGGCGCGGGATGGGCGGGGTAGTCTCTGCGGGTGAAGAAACTGGGGCTCCTGCTCGTCGTGGTCGTCGCCGTGATCGTTGCGCTGACCCTCGCGAACGGTGGCGGTGCGCAGCTGCTCGGCGGGGGCGGGCCCGGCGCGACACTCAGCACCGGCGACAGCAGCGGTGACACCAGCGGCGGCGCGCCCGTCGGGGGCGAAGCATCCGGAACCGAACCGTACGACATCGTCTCTCCCGACGGCGCCGAGACGATGACCATCGACTACGTGCACGACGGCGACACGCTCTTCGCCGCGAATGCCAACGGGGAACGGCTGAAGGTGCGACTGATCGGGCTCGACACCCCCGAGGTGGGCGAGCACGCCGAATGCTTCGGCGACGAGGCCACCGCGAGGCTGCGTGCGCTGCTGCCCGAGGGCTCAGTCGTATCAGTGGCCCACGACGCCGAGCCGCAGGACCGCTACGGGCGCGAACTGCTGTACCTGTGGGCATCCGACGGCACCTTCGTCAACCTCAGCCTCGTCGCCGACGGCTACGGCGAGGCCCTCAAAGTCGGCGCGAATGACCAGTACTGGCCGCAGCTGCAGGCCGCCGAAGCCGATGCCCGGGCCGCCAGCGCCGGCCTGTGGGCTGCCTGCTGACAAGCACCCGAAATAGCGGATGCCGACTGTTAGGGTTGCCTAAGACGAGCCTGGAGAGACGCCGCGGCTCGCTGAGCGAAAGGGCACATTCCCGGATGAGTTACATCAAGTCGGCCCTACTCGAAGACAAGGGCTACGTCATCCTGAACCGCTACGAGCAGGCGGGCGACCCCCCGGAGTGGAAGAACCTCGAGTACGTCGAGTGGAAGTCGTCCGGCGACACGCGCTTCGCGCCGCTCACGAGTGCGCAGGGCGCGATCGAGGTCGACGGGTTCTGGAACCACACGCCGCCCCGCACCGACAAGGACGGGGTGTGGATCGAGTCGCAACTGGCGCAGGCACCCACCCTCGCCCGCCGAGCGCAGGAACCCGGCGCGAACGTGGGCCGCTGCCGCGTGATCGAACTGCAGCCGAACAGCTACGAGGACACCCTCTACAACCTGCACCAGGATGACAACAACCGACTCAACCCCGACGGCACCGGCTGGATCGTGCGCGGCTTCTTCAACCTGAGCGATGACCCCGACTCGTACCTGGTGCTGCGCGAAGACCGCTTCGACGCCGACACGGAGGTGCGGATTCCGCTGCCCGCCGGCGCGCGCATCATCGTCGACACGCAGCGCTTCTGGCACGCCATCTGGCAGAAGGGCCCCGAGCCGCGCTACTGCCTCATCACCTCGTGGGAGTCGGGCCCGGAACTCGACGCGTACATCGCGGCGAACGGCGGAAGCAACGAGCACGAGAACCCGCCGCTCGAACCCCAGTTCATCTACGACGCACAGGCCGCCGTGCACCGCCGGCTGGCGGAGCGCTCCGCGAATCTGGCGGCGCAGGGCCGCAAGTACACCGACCCGGAGAACACCGAGGACTGAACGCTCACGCTGTCACCGGCCACCGACATCCGTTGTTCACCTTGACCGTGCCGTTTGCTTCTTGACTCTGCTGTCCCTTCTTTGTACTGTGCAGAGAACACTAGTTCACATAGCGAACATGTGATCTGCATTTCACAGCATTGCCACAAAGGAGTGACACCATGAAGAAATCACTGATGATCGGCCTCGCAGCCGCATCCGTACTCGCTCTCGCCGCCTGCAGCAGCGGCACGCCGGATGCCGGAGGAGACGCACCCAGCACAGCTGAGCCCACCGCAATCACCGTCGGCGTCATCCCCATCGTCGACACCGCCCCCATCTGGCTCGGCGTCGAGAAGGGCTTCTTCTCCGACGAAGGCCTCGACGTGACCGTGCAGCCGACCACCGGCGGCGCAGCATCCGTTCCCGGCGTTGTCGCGGGCAGCTACGACTTCGCCTTCGGCAACTACGTCTCCGGAATGGTCGCCAACGACAAGGGCCTCGGCCTCAAGTACGTGACCAACGGCAACTCGACCGCAGGCAACCCCGACTTCGGTGCCGTGATCGTCGCCGCCGACTCCGACATCGAGTCACCGGCCGATCTTGCAGGCAAGACCGTCTCGGTCAACAACCTGTCGAACATCGGTGACACCACCATCCGCACCGTCGTGGACAACGACGGCGGCGACTCCTCGACCATCAACTTCGTCGAGGTGGCGTTCCCGGACGCCGAAGCGGCCGTCACCAACAAGCAGGTCGACGCGGCATGGATCCTCGCACCGTTCCTCGACTCTGCGGTCGCCAACGGCGCTCGCGTGATCACGTACAACTTCTCCGACTTCGACCCGGGACTGGACGTCTCCGGCTACTTCACGACGCTGAAGACGTTCGAGGGGAAGCCCGAACTGGTCAAGGCGTTCCAGACGGCGATGAACAAGTCGCTGGAGTACGCTGACACCCATCCGGACGAGGTCAAGCAGATCGTCACCACGTACACCAAGATGACGATGGACCAGCTTGACGCCATGGTTCTTCCCAAGTTCAACGTCGAATTCAACCGTGAGGCGCTGACGAAGCTGGGCAAGGCTGCAGCGGACTTCGGAACGCTGAGCGCCGAGCCGGACCTCGACACGCTGCTCCCGTAACACACAGCTCCACCCGTTCCACCAAACAGAAGTCGAGTACCCAATGTCGAGTACGAACAGCAGGATGCGAAACCAACGAGTGGCCGGACCGGCACTTGGACTGGCAGGCATCCTGCTGTTCCTGCTCGTCTGGGAGGTGGTCGCCCGGGCAGGCATCGTCGACCAGCGGTTCCTGCCGCCGGCAAGTGAGGTGCTGGTGACGTTCTTCGGCAACCTCATCGAACCCGGCTTCTACCAGGCCGTCGGCGAGACCATGCTCGCCTGGGCGATCGGCCTCGCCATCTCCACCGTCGCCGCCGTCGTGATCGGGCTCATCATCGGCTCCAGTTCATTCCTGAGCAAGGCCACCTACTCGACCATCGAGTTCCTGCGCCCCATCCCCTCCGTCGCGCTCATCCCCTTGGCCGTTCTCCTCTTCGGAGTGCGGATCGAGTCATCCCTCATGCTCATCATCTACGCCTCGTTCTGGCAGGTTCTGCTGCAGGTGCTCTACGGCGTGGCGGATGTCGACCCCGTCGCTGAGAACACGGCCAAGAGCTACGGGCTGGGCCCGCTGGCCCGGGCGCGCTACGTGATCTGGCCCACCGTGCTCCCGTACCTGATGACGGGCCTTCGCCTCGCATCCGCTGTCGCCCTGATCCTCGCGATCACAGCAGAACTCATCATCGTCAGCCGCGGGTTGGGATACCAGATCGCGCTGAGCCAGAGCGGTGGCGCCATCTCCGAGATGTACGCGCTCGTATTGGCAACCGGACTGATCGGCGTCATCATCAACCTCGCCATGCGCTTCATAGAAAGAAAGACATTGAGCTGGCATTCCTCGATCCGAAGCGAGGTTGTCGCATGAGCCTCCTCAAGCGCGCCGGATACTTCTTCGGCCTGCCCGTCCTCCTCATCATCATGTGGTGGGCGCTGACCCTCGGCGGCACCAACTTCTTCGTGCCCACCCCCGAGGCGCTCGCCAAGACATTCTGGGAGGTGTGGGCGGGCGAACGCTTCGTCACCGACTTCCTGCCCAGCATCATGCGACTGTTCGTCGGCCTCGTGGCGACGATCGTGCTCGGAATCGGCCTCGGCATCCTGATCGGATCCATCCGCTGGCTGCGCAGCCTCACCGAACCGATTCTCGAGTTCTTCCGGGCGATCCCGCCACCCGTGCTCGTTCCGCTCTTCATGCTGCTGATCGGCATCAACGACCAGATGAAGATCCTGGTCATCATCTCGGGCGCGATCTGGCCGGTTCTGCTGAACACGGTCGAGGGCGTTCGTGCCGTCGACGAGGTGCTGAACGACACCAGCCGCACCTACGGCATCCATGGTTTCTCGCGGCTGCGCTATCTGGTGCTTCCGGCGGCCAGTCCGCAGATCATGGCCGGCGTGCGCCAGAGCCTCTCGATCGGTCTGATCCTGATGGTCATCTCGGAGATGTTCGGGTCGTCATCCGGTCTCGGATTCACCATCGTGCTGTTCCAGCGCACCTTCGCCATCCCGGAGATGTGGAGCGGCATCGCCGTGCTCGGGCTGATCGGAATCGCCCTCTCACTGATCTCCAAAGGCATCGAGCGCAAGGTACTTCGCTGGTACCACGGACTGAAAGAAGTACAGCGTGACAGTTAACAACGCGGAGACAACGAAACCAGGGACCACCATGACCACACCCATGCTGTCGATCAAGAACCTCAAGAAGGTCTACCAGGTGGCGGATGGCGAGATCGAAGCCGTTCGCGACATCAACCTGGACATTGCCGAAGGCGAACTCATCTGCATCGTCGGCCCCTCAGGCGCCGGCAAGACCACGCTGCTGAAGTGCATCGCAGGGCTGCTCACCCCGACCTCCGGGAGCGTCGAGCTGGCCGGCGTCCCCGTCTCCGGGCCGCCGAAGGCGATGGCCGTCGTCTTCCAGGAATACGGCCGCAGCCTGTTCCCGTGGATGACGGTGCGCGCCAACGTCGAGCTGCCGCTGAAGAACGCCGGCGTGCCGAAGGCGGAGCGCGAAAAGCTCGTGAATGAGGCGCTCGTCGCCGTCGAGCTGGAGCACGTACCCGAGAGCTACCCGTGGCAGCTCTCCGGAGGCATGCAGCAGCGCGTCGCGATCGCCCGCGCCGTCGCGTACCGCCCGAAGGTGCTGCTGATGGACGAGCCGTTCGCGGCCGTCGACGCCCAGACCCGCGCCGACCTGGAAGACCTCGTGCGCGACATCTGGCACAAGCTCGGCGTCACCATCCTCTTCATCACGCACGACATCGACGAATCGGTGTACCTGGCGCAGCGCGTCATCATGCTGTCGAACTCGCCCACCGTCGTGCAGGACGATCTGACCATCGACCTGCCCGACGAGCGCGACCAGCTGGAGACGCGCTCGAGCAAGCGCTTCGCCGAGCTGCGTACGCACGTCTACGAGCAGATCCAGCTGGCGAAGGCGTCGAAGCCGACCGGTGCCGTCGCCACGCAGAAGACGACAAAGCGATAGAGGCCCCGAAATCATGAAGGTCAGCGAAGCGGTCGGCCGGGCACTCGTGCAGTGGGGGGTCGACCAGGTTTTCGGTGTTGCCGGTAGCGGCAACTTCGAGGTCACGACCGCCATGGTCGACGCCGGTGCGAAATACGTCTCCGCACGCCACGAGGGCGGTGCGGCCAGCATGGCGGATGGCTACGCACGCCTGGCGCGCAAGGTCACCGTCGCGAGCGTGCACCAGGGGCCCGGGCTCACCAACGCCCTGACCGGCCTGGCGGAGGCCGTGAAGGCGCACACCCCGCTGATCATGGTCGCGGGCGAGACGCCGGCCACCATGAAGACCTCCAACTTCTGGATCGACCAGGCCAGCTCCGCCGAGGCGCTGGGCGCAGTCGCGTTCCGTCTGGAGTCTCCGGCAACCGCGCTGGCGGATGCCGCGCGCGCGTTCACACTGGCCAGAACCGGCCAGCCGGTTCTGCTCGGCCTGCCGCTCGACGTGCAGGCCGGCGAGATCGACTGGAACGGAACCGCACCCGAGCTGCCGACGCCGGCCTCACCGCCGGCTCCCTCCGCAGACGCGGTCGCCGAGCTCGTCTCGCGACTGAGCGCGGCCCAGCGCCCACTCGTCGTCGGCGGACGCGGGGCCTTCGGGGCCCATGACGAACTCGTCAGGCTGGCCGAAGCATCCGGAGCCCTCCTCGCGACCTCCGCGATGGCCCGCGGACTCTTCAACGACGACCCATGGAACGTCGACGTCATGGGCGGCTTCGCCAACGAGTCGATGTCGGAGCTCATCCAGGGCGCCGACCTGATCGTCGCCTTCGGGGCATCCCTCAACCGGTGGACGTCACGCAACGGCGAGCTCATCGGCGACACCCCGGTCATTCAGGTCGATGCGAACCGGGCGGCCTTCTCCCTGCACAGGCCGGTGACGACATCCGTCATCGGCGACGCCGCGCTGGTGGCAGTTGCGGTCGCGGCCGCTCTCCCCGCCCGAGGCGACGCCGGCTACCGCACGCCGGAGACCGCCGAGAAGCTGGCGACCGGGCGGCTCTGGCGCGATCAGCCGTTCGAGGCTCGCACCGCCGACGACCGCATCGACCCACGCTCACTCGCGGTCGCGCTCGACGAACTGCTGCCGAACGAGCGGGTGGTGACAGCGGATGCCGGCAGCCACACCGAATACACGGCCATGTACCTGCAGGTTCCGGATGATCGGGGCTACTGCCTGCCGCTCGGGTTCCAGTGCATCGGGCTCGCGCTTGCGTCATCCATCGGTGCCGCAGTGGCCCAGCCCGATCGCCTGCCGGTCGCCGGCATCGGAGACGGCGGGTTCATGATGAGCCTGGTCGAACTCGACACCGCCGTGCGCCTCGGGCTCCCCCTCGTGGTGGTCGTCTACAACGACAGCGCGTACGGTGCCGAGGTGCACCACTTCGGGCACAGCGGGCAGCCGCTCGACATCGTCGAGTTCCCCGACACCGACATCGCCGCAATCGCCCGCGGATTCGGCTGCGATGGCATCACGGTGCGGTCGCTCGACGACCTCAGCGGACTGCGCGACTGGCTCGACGGAGACCGGACCCGGCCGATCGTCATCGACGCGAAGACCATCTCGTTCCCGTCATGGGTCGACGCCCACGCGTTCGTGGGCGAGCCGAAATAGCACTGACGCCCTGAACGCCGGTCTCGGGTACGGCAATCGGATGCTCGTGGGGGGCATGAGCATCCGATTGCCGTACCCGAGAATGGCCGTGAAGGTCGCCGCTTCTGAGGCGTTTGCGGCGATCTGAGCCCGCCACCGCATGCTCGAACCGCCGAAAACGCCTCGCACACCCGGGCCCCTCGTCGGGACGAGCACGACCGGCGAGCAGGATGCGCCACGTCGCCACTCGCAGACGGCAACTAGACGAGCGCGTGCTCCAGGATGCTCGAGCTCAGGCTGGACCCGTTCATGTCGAGATACAGCTGCCCCTCGGTCACCGACAGGGTGACCGTGTTGCGCCGCTCGAGCGCGGCAACCGCACCATCGACGAAACCGGGCTCGAAGCTGCGCAGCCTGATCGCATCCGCGCGGTGAATCTGCTTGCCCAGGAGCGGCGCGAGCACCTTCGCCGGGTCACGATGCGTGTACACGGCGACCCTCTCGGCCAGCTTGCTGCCGTAGTGGAGGCGCGCAGCATCCGGGGCACCCACCTCGATCCACGCCAACAGCCTGCCCGTCAGATCGCGCACAACAACGGCCGGCTCCTCAGTCGACGAGATGCCCTCGCTGAACGCGATTCCCTCCTCGAATTCGAGGCAGTACGCGAGCAGACGCGTCACCATGTACGCGTCAGTCTCCGACGGATGCCGGGCCACGCGGAGCGTCAACTCCTCGTACACGCCGCGATCCATGTCGGAGAGTTGCACCGTGAACGTGTGGATCATTGCGCCGACAGCCATAGTGCACGAGCCTAATGTGCTGCACGACCGTCGCCATGCTCAGCGTGCATCGCGGGTCGAGGTCAGACGCCGATACGGATGACCCGCTTGCCCCTGCCACCACCGGCTTCGGCCGCACGATGCGCGTCAGCAATCCTCTCGAGTGGGTAGATCTCTTCGATCACCGGCATGATCCCCTCGGCCTGCACGATCTCGGTCAACTGCGCAAGCACGCCTCGTGGCGGCTGGCCGAAGAACGCCCGAATTCGCCTCGGGCCATAGATCGCCGAGAACGCCACCGCCGCAATGCTCCCGAGCGAGCCAACGGCGATGGTGACCATGCGCCCGTTCGGCGAAAGGTGCCTGCGCAACTGCAGCAGCTCGGAGCCGACGGTGTCGATGATCGCATCGAAGTCCCCGAGATCGACGACCGGTGTCGTCGCACGGTTCAGGGCGACATCCGCACCGAGATCCAGCACGAACCGCATATTCCGTTCGCTGGCAAGAGCCGTCACGTGGGCGCCCAGAGAGTGTGCGTACTGCACCGCCGCACTGCCGACCCCGCCGGCAGCACCCCTGATCAGAACGCGGCTGGTCGCGACAACCCGCGCCTTGTCTCCCACCGCGGTGACGGCGGTCACTCCAACTGCCGGGAGCGCCGCCGAATCGATGAGGTCGATGTTCGCGGGGATGCTCGAAAGGAGTCGCGCATCGATGACCATGAACTCGGCCGCGGCGCCGCTTGCTCGAGTGAAGAGTCCCGCCTTGACTCCCCACACTCGGTCACCGGGCACGAAGGCTGTGACGTTGGCCCCCACCTCGGCGACCACCCCCGCAATGTCGATGCCGAGGCCTTGCGGAAAGCGGTGCCCCGACAGCATCCTCATCTCGCCCCGTCGCACCGCAATGTCGACAGGGTTGACGCTGGTGGCCGAAACACGCACGAGCACTTGGCCCGCTGTGGGCGCTGGCGTGTCGACGTCAACGATCTTCAACATGCTCGCATCCCCGTATTCGAAGAACTGAACAGCGCGCATGATGCCCCCTCGCCTAATCGGAACGATCGTTCCGGATAAAGACGCTACCATTAAATGGTACGAGTGTTCCAGTTACTCCAGAAGGAAAGCCACATGACTTCGACAACACCGGTCGGGCTTCGGGCCGATGCCCGCGACAACCGCGATCGAATCATCACCGCATCCGCGGAGGCATTTGCCGTAATCGGAACCGGAATCTCGATGACCGAAGTGGCAAAGCGAGCAGGGGTCGGCGTGGCGACCCTCTTCCGGCACTTCGCCACAAAGGAGAAACTCGTCGACGCCGTTTTCGCCGCGAGCGTCACCTGGTGGCTCGAACGCCTGAACGAGGCCCTCGCCGAGCGAGACAGCTGGTCAGCGCTGAGCCGCATGATCACAGATGTCGCCGCCGAGCAGGCCAGGCACCCCGCCTGCGCAGACATGATCGTCACATCCTTTCTTCACGGCGACGGCTTCGCGGCCGAGCGCGCAACAGTCGAAGACGGCTTCACCGACCTCATCCGGCGATCACAAGCAGACGGGCGTGCGGCAGCCGACCTCGAATGGATCGACATCGCACTCCTGCTTGAGGCCAACGCTGCCGTCATCATGGGCGCCGCAGACGACGCATCCGCGGCCTCGCATCGACTGACAACCCGACTTCTTCGGGCCTTTGCCCTCGCTGCCCCCGCCGGCTACTCCACCTGAGGTACAGCATCCGCCCGGCTTTACTCCGTGCAGCGGATGCCGTGGCGCGCGCCAGTGACGACGATGAGATGACCGAACAAACCGGCCATCCCCCGCACGTCACAGCCGAAGGAGCTCCATGCCTGTCCCCGTTCTCGCCGCACGCGAGGTCACCAAAACCTATGGTCGCGGGCCCACCCGCTTCGACGCGCTGAAGGGGGTCTCCCTCGATGTGGCGGAGGGCGAATCCCTCGCGATCGTCGGCAAGAGCGGGTCGGGCAAGTCCACCCTCATGCACCTTCTGGCGCTGCTGGATGCGCCGACGTCGGGGGCGATCGAGCTCAGCGGTCGCGACGCGAGCACCCTGCGCGGGTCATCGCTGAACAAGACCCGCAACTCCACATTCGGCTTCGTGTTCCAGCAGTTCTTTCTCACCCCGGGCGCCAGCGTTCTCGACAACGTGACGCTCCCGCTGCGCATCGCGGGCGTGCGCCCGGCCGAGCGCCGCCGCCGTGGCCTCGCCGCACTCGAACAACTCGAACTGGCCGACAAGGCCAAGAACAAGGCCAATGACCTCTCCGGAGGGCAGAAGCAGAGGGTCGTCATCGCGCGCGCCCTGGTCAACAACCCCAGCGTGATCTTCGCCGACGAACCCACCGGCAACCTCGACACCGCCACAGGGGAGGTCGTCGAGAACATCCTCTTCGACCTCAACCGCAGCCAGGGAATCACCCTCATCGTCGTCACCCACGACGAGGACCTCGCCGCACGATGCAGCCGCCGCATCTACGTGCGCGACGGTCTCGTCGTCGACAGCCTCACCACCCCGTCAGGAGCAGCAGCATGAGCATTCTCGAACTACTCCGCTCCGCGGTCAGCAACAGCCTGCGCAGCAAGACCCGCACCACCCTCACCGTCATCGCGATCTTCATCGGTGCGTTCACGCTGACCCTCACCAGCGGAATCGGCACCGGCATCAACCAGTACATCGACACCACCGTCTCGGCGATCGGGGCGGATGACGTGATGACGGTCACCAAGAACGCGGAGACCACAGAGACGCTCACCGATGGCCCGCGGGAGTACGACCCCGACACGACGACCACCCAGGCGTCCTCAGGAGGCCCTCCCGGCACCGGCACGGTCATCAAGGTCATCACGCCGGATGATCTCGACACGATCGCCGCGGTTCCGGGCGTCGTTGACGTGACGCCGACGATCTCCATCAGCGGCGACTATGTCGCGGTCGGAGACGGCACCAGATATGAGGCGCAGATCGGGTCGTTCGTTGCCGGCGTACGTCTCGACCTCGCATCCGGGCAGGAACCTGACAACGGATCGTCCGACCTGCAGGTCGCGATTCCGGTCTCCTTCGTCGAACCGCTCGGCTTCGCCGACAACGACGACGCGATCGGGCAGACCCTCACAATCGCCGTCACTGACGCTGAGGGAACCCAGTCGACGGTCGACGCGAGCATCGTCGGCGTCTCCAACACGACGCTCGCCGGAACAGAGGCGGTCACCCCGAACGACGCCCTCACGACAGCGCTGCACGAGCAGCAGTCCGTCGGCCTCAGCACGGAGCAGACGACGAGCTACTCGAGCGCGACCGTGCACTTCGACCCCGCCTCGACCGACGAACAGATCAGCGCGCTGAAGACAGACCTCGACGACGCAGGATTCACCGGCACCACCGTCGACGACCAGATCGGCTCCTTCAAAACCGTGATCGACGGCATCGTGCTCGTGCTCAACGGCTTCGCGATCATCGCACTGCTCGCCGCAGGCTTCGGCATCGTCAACACACTCCTGATGTCAGTTCAGGAGCGCACCCGCGAGATCGGGCTCATGAAGGCGATGGGCATGTCCGGCGGCAAGGTGTTCGGGCTCTTCAGCCTCGAGGCCGTGTTCATCGGGTTCCTCGGCAGCGCCATCGGGGTCGGAGTCGGCATGCTCGCCGGCACCCTCGTCAGCAACGCGCTATCAGCCAGCGTGCTCTCTGGGCTACCCGGCCTGACGCTCGTCGCGTTCGACCCGGTCTCGATCGGCTCGATCGTGCTCGCCGTGATGGGCATCGCGTTCCTGGCCGGCACCATCCCCGCACTCCGAGCAGCCCGCCAGGACCCCATCGAGTCGCTGCGCTACGAGTGATATCGCGCGGCCGCACGCCGTGGCATCCGCTCTCACACACCCGGGTGCTGCGCCTCGTGAGGTGTTTTCGGCGGTGCGAGCCCACCGTCGCAGGCTCGCATCGCCGAAAACGCCTCGTTACGAGGGCTGGGCGAGAGCGGATGCGACGCAGCCGGGCTCCGCACGCAAAAATCCCCCGAGATCGCTGGATCTCAGGGGATTTCAGTGGCGGAACCGGTGGGATTTGAACCCACGGTGGCTTTCACCACACAACTTTTCGAGAGTTGCACCTTCGGCCGCTCGGACACGGTTCCGGGAAAGAGTTTAGTACATAAGATTCTGGGGTGGATGCCACCCAGCTCGCGGCCATCATCGCCGCCGTCACCGTCGTGGTCGCGGCACTCGCCGCCGCCATCATCGTGAACCTGCGCAGGCGACGCCGCGGGGCCGACCACATCGCGCACATCCTGCACCTCAACACGGCCTGGTGGAACACGCTCGCGGAGCGCGACGGCGAACTGCTGTACATCGCTCTCGGCGACTCGGCGGCGCAGGCGATCGGCGCCAGCAAACCCCACCGCGGCTATGTGGGAACGATCGCCACGCGCATCCGCAAAGCAACCGGCCGGAGCCTGCGCGTCGTGAACCTGAGCGTCTCCGGCGCACGGCTGCGCGAAGCCATCGCCGTGCAACTGCCCCGGCTCGAAAAACTGCTCGCCGACGGCGCGCGGCCCGACTTCGTGACCGTCGCGCTCGGCGCCAACGACATTGCCAGCTTCGACGAGAAGCGGTTCACGCGCGAGATCCGGCAGGTGCTCGACGCGGTGCCGCCGCACACCATCGTCGGAGACGTGCCCAGCTTCTACTTCGGAGACGCCGAGAAGCGCGTCAAACGGGCCAACAGCATCCTGCACCGCGAAGCCGCACAACGTGGCCTCGTGGTCGCGCCCGTGCACGCGGCCACCCGTCGGCAGGGCGCCGCCCGCATGGCGCTCAACCAGGTGTCGGTCGACTATTTTCACCCCAATGACCGCGGCTACCGGGTGTGGGCATCCGCATTCCTCCCCCACATCGACGCTCAGCTGGCGAAATCCACAGGCCCAGGCCCTAGCCCGAAATGAATGACGGATGCTTCGCCTAGGCTTCTGACATGGCCCGCGTATCCTCCAACTACCGCTGCACAGAGTGCGGGTGGAGCACCCTCAAATGGGCGGGCCGCTGCGGCGAATGCCAGGCGTGGGGCACCGTCGTCGAAGCCACCGAACAGACCGGCATCACCCGCAAGTTCGCGCCCGTCGCCATCCACGACGACAGGGTCGCCCGCCCCATCACCGAGATCTCGTCCGACAGCGTCAGCCACTGGCCCAGCGGCATCCGCGAATTTGACCGGGTGCTCGGCGGCGGCATCGTGCCCGGCGCCACCATCCTGCTCAGCGGGGAGCCCGGCGTCGGCAAGTCCACGCTGCTGCTCGAAGTCGCCGCGCGCGCGGCAGGGCTCGGCCAGCGCGTGCTCTACGTGACCGCAGAAGAATCGGCCGGGCAGGTGCGCATGCGCTCCGAACGCACCGGCGCGCTGCAGCCCACCCTCTTCCTCGCCGCAGAGACCGACCTCGCCACCATCATCGGGCAGATCGACCGCATCGACCCGCACCTGCTCATCGTCGACAGCGTGCAGACCGTGTCGTCATCGGCCAACGACGGCCTCGCCGGCCAGCCCGGCCAGGTGCGGGAGGTCGCATCCGCGCTCATCCGCACAGCAAAAGACCGCGGCCTCGCCACGCTCCTCGTCGGCCACGTCACCAAAGACGGCACCATCGCCGGGCCCCGGATGCTCGAACACCTCGTCGACGTCGTCTGCCAGTTCGAGGGCGACCGGCAGACGTCGCTGCGCTTCATCCGCGCCCACAAGAACCGCTTCGGACCCACAGACGAAGTCGGATGCTTCGAAATGACCGGCGACGGAATCGCCGAAGTAGCCGACCCCAGCGGGCTCTTCATGAGCCGCAACAGCACCAGCGTCAGCGGAACCTGCGTCACCATCGCCACCGAAGGCCGCCGCGCGCTGCCCGTCGAAGTGCAGGCGCTCATCGTCAAAACCAGCGCACCGCAACCCCGACGCGTCACCAACGGGGTCGACTCCTCGCGCGTCGCCATGCTGCTCGCCGTGCTCGAGCGGCGCGCCAAACTGCCCCTCAGCAGCCACGACGTGTACGTCTCCACCGTCGGAGGCATCCGCCTCACCGAACCCGGCGCCGACCTCGCCATCGCGCTCGCCATCGCCAGCGCCTACAGCGACAAAGCGTTCCCCAGCACGCTCGCCGCCATCGGCGAAATCAGCCTCGCCGGAGAAATCCGGCCCGTCAGCCAAGCGAAACAGCGCGAAGCCGAAGGGCGAAGACTCGGATTCACCACCATCGTCGGCGCCGAAGCAATGCACCTGCGCGAAGCCATGCGCACCGCCTTCGCCACCGCCGAAGTCGAGCAGGCCGACGTGCCGCAGTTCTAGGTGAGGCGAGTAGCACGGGGGTGGGGCTTCGAGACGGTCGCCGTAGACGGCGCCCCCTCAGCCCGCGGAGTTGCTCGATTGTTCGGCGCCCCCTCAGCCCGCGGGGATGCTCGGGTCAGTTGAGGATGAACTGGCGGGTCTGCGCAGACGCCAGCTCGCCGATCTTCACACTCAGGTGGTAGCTCGCGCCGCCCGCAGGAACCGCGCTGCGCTCCGCCTCACACGTCGACGTCGACGAGCGGGTGCGATCCCACGCAATCGCGGGCGTCGACTTCGGATCATTCGGCTCCAACAGGATCGGAGCATCCACCGGGTTCACCTGGCAGTCCGTCGACGACCAGTACGTCTCCTCGCCACTCGTGATCGTCAAAACCTGCTGCGTCGAACCGGCATTGAGCATGCACGCCACAGCACCGACATTGGTGACCGTCATGCTGATCTGCGGCTGCTCGCCGCCGCCATACACATCCTTGTCGGTGACCGCCTCAAGCTTCAGGCTCGACGTCTTGCAGTCATCCCCCTCCGACTGCACCTGCTCAGAAGGCTGCGTGCTGGGAGTCGTCGACGCATCCGGCGACTGCGAGTTCGACGCATCCGTCTTCGGGGTGTCATCACCCGAACCAGGCCGCACAATGATCAGCACCACAACGATGATGACCACCAGAATGCCCAGCCCAAGCAGCAGCCTGCGCCGCCAATACACCTGAGGCGACTGCGGGCCGACGGGATTCCTGAACGTCGACATGCGTTCAGGATAGCTAGAGAGACTTCAGCATCCGCGTATTGCCGAGCGTGTTCGGCTTAACTCGTGAAAGATCCAGGAACTCGGCGACACCCTCATCGGTCGACCGCAGCAACTCCTGGTAGATGACCGGATCGAACGGCTCCTCCGACATCGGCGCAAACCCGTGCCGCTCGAAGAACGGCACCTCGAAGGTGAGACAGAACAGACGGCTCAACCCCAGCCGACGACCCTCCACCTCGAGCGCCTCCAGAAGCGCATGCCCAACACCGCGACCCAACCAGTCGGATGCTGCGGCCAGCGTGCGCACCTCGCCCAGGTCCTCCCACATGACGTGAAGCGCACCGCAGCCGATCACGCGACCCTCAGCATCCGTCGCCACCAGGAACTCCTGGATGCTCTCAAAGAACACCACCAGATCCTTACCCAACAGGATGCGACGCTGCACGAGCGGCTCCACCAGCGCCTGGATGTGGCGCACATCACTGGTGCGGGCCGGGCGAACGGTGAACGACATCCAACCAGCCTATTGCGCGAGTGCGGCAGGATGCTGCGCGAAACCCGGGAGAGGCGGGGGCCGGGGTTTCGAGACGGCACCACTGCCTGAATCGCTACGCGATCTGTCCCATGCAATGCCGCTTCGCGCCATTGCCCCTCAACCCGCGGAGAGGGGGAGGCACTTCGTGGCCCTCAACCCGCGGGGGTCTCCAGGGACGACGAAGCCCGCCCCGGGGGTGCCGGGGCGGGCTTCGACAGGGTTGCGCTAGGAGGCGTCCGCGATGACCGCATCTGCGGCGGCTGTCGCAGCCTCGCCGGCCTCGAGGGCGTCACGACCCGGCTGGCGGCTCGTCGTGAACACGAACTCACCTTCGATGAAGTCCACGTGCACGTGGTCGCCACTGCCGAGCTCGCCCTGCAGGATGCGCTCGCTGAGGCGGTCCTCCACCTCGGACTGCATCGCCCTGCGCAGCGGGCGGGCGCCCAGCGACGGGTCGAAGCCGACCTTGATGAGCTGCTCCTTCGCGGGAACCGTCAGCTCGACGGTCATGTCGCGGTCGAGCATCCGCTCGCTCAGGCGCTTCGCGAACAGATCCACGATCTGCAGCAGCTCCTCCGGGTTCAGCTGCGGGAACACGATCGTCTCGTCGACGCGGTTGAGGAACTCCGGCTTGAAGTTCTTCTTCAGCTCCTCGACGACCTTCGACTTCATGCCCTGGTAGTCCTGCGCGGCGTCGCCCTCGATCGTGAAGCCGACCGGGCCACCCGTGATGTCCTTCGTGCCCAGGTTGGTGGTCATGATGATCACGGTGTTCTTGAAGTCGACGACGCGACCCTGGCCATCCGTCAGGCGCCCCTCCTCCAGAATCTGGAGCAGCGAGTTGAAGATGTCCGGGTGGGCCTTCTCGATCTCATCGAACAGCACCACGGAGAACGGCTTGCGGCGCACCTTCTCGGTGAGCTGGCCGCCCTCCTCGAAGCCGACGAACCCGGGAGGGGCACCGAACAGCCGCGAGACGGTGTGCTTCTCGCCGTACTCGCTCATGTCGAGCGAGATGAGCGCGTTCTCGTCATCGAACAGGAACTCGGCGAGCGCCTTCGCCAGCTCCGTCTTACCGACACCCGTCGGCCCGGCGAAGATGAACGAACCGGAGGGCCGCTTCGGGTCCTTCAGGCCGGCACGCGTGCGGCGGATCGTCTTGGCGAGAGCAGAGATGGCCTGCTCCTGACCGATGACTCGCTCGTGCAGGGCCTTCTCCATGAAGACGAGACGCGCGGTCTCCTCCTCGGTCAGCTTGAACACGGGGATGCCGGTCGCCGCAGCCAGAACCTCGGCGATGATTCCCTCGTCGACGACACCGGTGGAGCCGGCCTCGCCACTCTTCCACTGCTTCTCGAGGCGCAGCCGCTCACCGAGCAGCTTCTTCTCCTCGTCGCGCAGACTGGCGGCCTTCTCGAAGTCCTGCTCCTCGATGGCGCCCTCCTTGCGGCTGCGAACATCCGCAATCCGGTCATCGAACTCACGCAACTCGGGCGGCGACGACAGGATCGACAGGCGCAGGCGGGCGCCGGCCTCATCGATCAGGTCGATGGCCTTGTCAGGCAGGAAGCGATCCTGCACGTAGCGGTCGGCCAGGTTCGCGGCCGACACGAGCGCGCCATCCGTGATGGAGACCTTGTGGAACGACTCGTACTTGTCGCGCAGGCCCTTCAGGATGTTGATGGTGTGCGGCAGGTTCGGCTCCTCGACGCGCACCGGCTGGAAGCGACGCTCAAGGGCCGCATCCTTCTCGAAATGCTTGCGGTACTCGTCGAGCGTGGTCGCACCGATCGTCTGCAGCTCGCCGCGAGCAAGAAGCGGCTTCAGGATGCTCGCAGCATCGATCGCGCCCTCAGCGGCACCCGCACCCACCAGGGTGTGGATCTCGTCGATGAAGGTGATGATGTCGCCGCGCGTGCGGATCTCCTTGGTGACCTTCTTGAGGCGCTCCTCGAAGTCACCACGGTAACGGCTGCCGGCGATGAGGCTGCCGAGGTCGAGCGTGTACAGCTGCTTGTCCTTCAGCGTCTCAGGCACGTCGCCGCGCACGATCGCCTGTGCGAGACCCTCGACGACGGCCGTCTTGCCGACGCCCGGCTCACCGATCAGCACCGGGTTGTTCTTGGAACGGCGGGAGAGGATCTGCATGACCCGCTCCATCTCCTTCTCGCGCCCGATCACCGGGTCGAGCTTGCCGTCGCGGGCCGCCTGCGTGAGGTTGCGACCGAACTGGTCGAGAACCTGCGAACCACCCTGCGCGGCAGCCTGCTCGTTCGCGCCGACCGCGACCTGCTCCTTGCCCTGGTAGCCGGAGAGCAGCTGGATGACCTGCTGGCGCACCTTGTTCAGGTCTGCGCCCAGCTTCACCAGAACCTGCGCTGCGACACCCTCACCCTCGCGGATGAGGCCGAGCAGGATGTGCTCGGTGCCGATGTAGTTGTGGCCCAGCTGCAGCGCCTCGCGAAGCGACAGCTCGAGCACCTTCTTGGCACGCGGCGTGAACGGGATGTGGCCGGTCGGCTGCTGCTGACCCTGGCCGATGATGTCCTGCACCTGCTCGCGCACCGAATCGAGGGAGATGCCCAGCGACTCGAGCGCCTTCGCGGCGACACCCTCACCCTCATGGATCAGCCCGAGCAGGATGTGCTCTGTGCCGATGTAGTTGTGGTTGAGCATCTTGGCTTCTTCTTGCGCCAAGACAACGACCCGGCGGGCTCGGTCGGTAAATCTCTCAAACATCTATAGCTCCTCAGGCATCGGGCGGATGTGATGCCGATACAAAGAGAGTAACGAGCCGACCCCGAAGATACTGCCCCTGTTCGCCGTGGGCGTTAAGGGTTACATGCTGCCCTGTCGGTGGCGGCTGTGCTTTGTCGCGGCGGCTGTGGAATGTTCCGCCGCCATCGCGACACAACGCAGCCGTCAGCCCGGGTGGGTCGGCTACTCCGACTGCTCGGTCTGCTCCGGTGGCGTCCGCATGCACATGCCGGCCCCGCCGCCCTCGGGCAGCACCGTGCCCACATCGGCGAGCGCCGCCACGAGGGCGTGATCGTCCTTGCCTGCCTCGACAGCGCCGTTGCAGGCCCCTGTGAAGAAGCGGAACATCCGATGCCCTGTGGGGTCGTCTGCCGGGGGCGCGACCTGATACATGAACTCCAGGGGCGACACCGCAGCCGCGAGTGCCGCCGCGGCGACGACATCCGGCCAGTCGGATGCTCGGTACTCCCTCTGGCCGATCATCACGGAGATCCCCTCCGGGTCCCAGGGAGCCCGCGTGGCCCATCCCATCATGAAGCCCGAGGGGTACACGTAGTCGGCGGGCGGGTTCTCGGGGAATCGACTCGGATCTCTGATCGGCACGACCTGTCGGATGTCATCCAGCAGCGTGACCACCTCGGCCGGCGGCAGCCCTCGGGCCATGAAACCCGAGACCATCCACATGCTGGAGGCCGTCGAGTCGTCCGAAACAGCGAGGAGCCTGTCGTAATTGGTGACGAACGCCGTCAGGAGAGCATCCGCCGCATCGCCCGAATGCGTGAACTCGCGGCTGTAGCCGGGCTCCTCTGCGGCATCCGTGAGCGTGACCGAGAGCCCCACGCCGAGCGAATCACCGGCAGCGCGCCAGTAGCCGATCTCGTCGGCGAGCTGCTCGCCACCTATCCCGAAGGCGCGCTGGCTCAGCGTCGCGCCGTTCGCGTCGGTGATCATGAACAGCCGCATCAGCGGCTCCAGGTCCTCGCCCGCGAAGGTCTCGTTCGCCAGCTCTGCCGCCGCCAACAGCTGCGGCACGGTCGCGTCGTCGTCGGCGACGACCGTGATGTCAGCCTCGCCACCGTTCGGCCCTGCGCCCAGGAAACGCCAGTTCGCCTCCTCGACGCCGTCGAGCGTGCGAATCTCCTCGACGACCGCAGTCAGCGCATCCTTCTTCGCGAAATCCTCCTGCACGAAACCCCACACCCGCTCGCCATCGCCGATCAGCGAGCAGCCGCTCAGCGAGACCATGACGACCGCCGCGACCGCGAGCATCCGAATCGCCCTCATATCCCCCATGGGGCGAACGCTACCAGCCGCACCGGCGCCGCAGAAGAACAGGGGTGTGATGCGGATGCTCTTGCGCGGTTTATCGAGAGTCGTTATGTTAACGATTGTCGTTGTTATCGACAATCGATATCTTTGGAAGGACTGATCACATGGCTGTCGGACCCTGGGCCATCATAATCGTCGCCCTCCTTGCCCTGAGCGTCGCCTTGCTGGTTCTGCTCGTGCGAATCAGTCGCCGCGGAATCGCCGAGGGCACGCCAGCGGGCCGCGACTCCCTCATCCTGTTCGCCATCACCTACTGGGGTGCAATCGCCTACGCGGCGCTCATGACAATCGTCGGCGTCATCACCATCGTCACAGCACTGAGCGGCGACGTCACCCTCGACGTGCCCGTCTCCGAGTTCTGGCCCGAACTCGACCCACGCTTCACAGTGCTCGACCAACCAGATGCGACAATCGTGGGCGGCGGTTTCACCACCGCAACACTGACGCTTGCAGGGCTCGACCTGCCCACGAGGCTGCTGCTCGGTCTGCAAGCGGCACTGTCAAGCGGAATGTTCGTCACCATCTCCCTCGCAATCGCCCGCATCGCGAAGGCAGTCGAGGGCCGGCGACCCTTCACCTCCGTGCTCCCAAAGGCCACGACCGCCGCCGCGATCGCCGTCGGCATCGGCGGGTTCGGCGCACAAATCGCCGGAGGAATCGCCTCATCGATGGCCAGCGAGCAGGCCCTCGGCATCCACGGCTGGTCCGCCGAAGGCGTCACAGACGCCGAAAGCCTCGAACTGGGGCTCCCCGAGCCAACCCTGCTGGTTCAGTTCGACTTCTGGCCCCTCCTCCTCTTCATCGTGCTCTCAGCGCTGGCTGCCATCTTTGCCTACGCGGAGCGCCTCCAGCGCGACACCGAACGACTCGAACGCGACACCGAGGGGCTCGTGTGATGGCGGGGAAGGCCCACGAACTGCGGCAATGTGCGGGTTCCGGATGCGCGCACCCGCAATTCGCCGCAGTTCGCGGGGGATGTCAGGGGGAAAAGTCGTGAACGACGAGGAGACCGGCATCCACTGTCGGCTGGACGAACTGCTCGAGGAGCGCGGGATGACGCTCACCCGGCTGAGTGAAATCGTCGGCGTCTCCATCGTAAACCTGTCGGTACTGAAGAACGACCGGGCCCGCGCCATCCGCTTCTCCACCCTCGTCGCCATCTGCGACGCCCTCGACTGCGAGGTCGGCGAGCTGCTCGTGCGCGGATGACGGCAGCGGGCTATTGCCACGGCTGCAGTGGCGGCTGCGGTTTGTCGCGGCCCGGGTTGTGACGGCCCGGGTTGTGACGGCCCGGGTTGTGACGGCTGTGCTTTGTCGCGACGGCTGCGGAACGTTCTACAGCCGTCGCGACAAAGCACAGCCGTCACGAGCTTGAGTGGGGCGGATGCGAGCGGGCGGTGCGCGCGGGCAGTGGGGAGGCGAAGACGGGGGCGGGCAGCCTAGGGTGAGAGCGTGAGCAACCTTGAGACGGAGCCCGCAGAGCGGGTGTGTGAGAGCGAGCCCGACGGCGACGGCCAGATCGATGTGCTCGAGCCGCGCGACGTGCCGCTGGGCGGCATCCGTGCCATGAATGTGCGCCGCACGCTCCCGCAGCGCGAGCGGTCCCTCATCGGGGCGTGGTGCTTCGCCGACCACTACGGGCCCGACGACGTCGACGCGACCGGCGGAATGGTGGTGCCGCCGCATCCGCACACCGGCCTGCAGACGGTCAGCTGGCTGTTCGCCGGCGAGATCGAGCACCGCGACTCGACCGGCGCTCACGCCATGGTGCGCCCGGGCGAACTCAACCTGATGACCGCAGGCAGCGGCATCCAGCACTCCGAAGTGTCAACCCCAGAGACACGGATGCTGCACGGCGTTCAACTCTGGACTGCCCTGCCCGACGCCACCCGGCACACCGAGCCCATGTTCGAACGTTACGTACCGCCCGTCATCGAGCACCAGGGCGCCCGCGTGAGCGTATTCCTCGGCAGCATGCTCGGGCAGCACTCCACCGCGACAGCGTTCAGCCCGCTGCTCGGCGCGCAGATCGACCTACCCGCCAACACTGAGATCGTGCTGCCCGTCGACGCCCGCTTCGAGCACGGCGTGCTCGTCGACGACGGCGACGTGACCATGGATGATGTGGAGGTTCCCCGCAACCATCTCGGCTACCGTGCGCCCGGCGCGAGCGAACTGGCCCTCGCATCCGGTGACGCGCCCGCCCGCATCGTGCTGCTCGGCGGCGAACCGCTCGGCGAGCAGATCGTCATGTGGTGGAACTTCATCGGCCGCAGCCACGAGGAGATCGTCGCCTACCGGGATCAGTGGCAGCGCGACGTCATCGGCGGGACGGATGCAACGGGGCGCTTCGGCAGCACCCTCTACGACGGCGGTTCGCTGCCGGCACCCGAGATGCCGACCATCCGGCTCAAGCCCCGCGGCTGAGACGGCCGCGTCGCTCCGGTCGGTTGCCGAGTTGCCCACTTCCGCCCCTTTTTCGCGCGGAAATGGGGCCGAAGTGGGCAACTCGCGTAAGGAAGTCGAGCAGAGTGGGGCCGAAGTGGGCAACTCGCGTAAAAAGTCGAGCAGAGAGTGGGCTAGCGGCCGATCGGCGTGACGACGTAGAGCACCTCGGTGCCCGCGTCGACGGGCTTGAGCGTCACGACGACCGAGAACTCGCCAGAGAAGACACCATTGGCCGAGTCGGCCGTCTCCGCCGCAACATTCTCGACATTGCCGGCCGCAACGAGAGCCGCACGGATGCCCGCAAAAGTCGGCCCCACAGCATCCGGAGCGACAATCGACACCGACCAGGTCGTGCCACCGTTCGCCGACACCGAGCCACCGGCCGTCACCTCACCCGCAACGAGCGGAACGGATGCCGGAAAATCGGCAGGCACATCGGTGCCGGTCTCGACATCGACGCCCGTCGCATCCGACAGCGCATCACCGACGGCGCTGCCGATCTGATCCCGTGCGGCATCGAGGGGGTTGCCGGAGCATGCGGTCAGCGTCGGCACGATCACAAGAACCGTCGCAAACACGGCGGTCGCGAGCGCCCTACGGCGCGGCGCACCCGTCGCAGAGCGGCCCGTCACGGAGCGAGCCATCAGAGCGCGTCAGGCTTCGGCTGGCCGGCCTTCGCCCGCTCCTCCGCCTCGATCGACGCGTAGACGGTGCGCTCGGTGCGGTCGGCGCGCAGGATGGCGCGGATCACCAGCCAGAAGATCGCCCCGATCAGAATGGTCGGGGTGATCGAGAAGAGCGCGTTCGCCCAGAAGTCGTCAAGCACGGCACCAGTCTACGGTGCCGAAGCTCGACAGCGGCCGGGAGCGTCCTCGCCAGACGACTGCCCGGAACCACGGATGCTGCGGGCTCCGCTCAATTGCCGGTGAGCAGCCCGATCAGCCCCGTCGCCAAGAAGTACACGCCGATGCCGCCGGCGATGACCCACAGGCCGATGCGGGCCGGCGGAATACTCGGCTTGTCGGGCTTCTCCGCCTTGTTCGGCTTGCCTGAGTCGACCGGCTTGTCCGAGTTGATGGGCTCGTCTGGGGTGTCTGAGTTCTCGGCCATCACTTCACCAGGGGGAACAGGATCGTCTCGCGGATGCCGAGCCCCGTGATCGCCATCAGCAGGCGGTCGATGCCCATGCCCATGCCGCCCGACGGCGGCATGCCGTGCTCGAGCGCACGCAAAAACTCCTCATCCATGCGCATCGCCTCGTGGTCGCCACGGCCGGCGAGCTTCGCCTGCTCCACGAAACGCTCATGCTGGATGACCGGGTCGACGAGCTCCGAATAGCCGGTCGCCAGCTCAAACCCGCGGATGTACAGGTCCCACTTCTCGACGACACCCTCGATCGAGCGGTGGTCGCGCACGAGCGGCGAGGTGTCGACCGGAAAGTCCATGACGAACGTCGGCCGCGTGAGATCGACCTTCACGTAGTGTTCCCACAGCTCCTCCACAAGCTTGCCGTGGGTGGGGTGCTGCACCTCGATCTCGAGCGTCGCGGCGTGCGCGAGCAGCTCCTCGACCGGCGTCTGCGGGGTCACACTGAGACCGGATGCCGCATTCAGCGACTCATACATGGACACGCGGTCCCACTGGCCGCCGAGCTCGTATTCGGTGCCGTCAGCCCACGTGACCGTGTGGCTTCCGGCGACAGCGAGCGCGGCATCCTGAATCAGCTGCTGCGTCAGGTCGGCCATCTGGTTGTAGTCGCCGTACGCCTGGTACGCCTCGAGCATCGCGAACTCGGGGCTGTGCGTCGAATCGGCACCCTCGTTGCGGAAGTTGCGGTTGATCTCGAACACGCGCTCCAGCCCGCCCACGACCGCGCGCTTCAGGAACAGCTCCGGCGCGATGCGCAGGAACAACTCCGTGTCGAAAGCATTGCTGTGCGTGACAAACGGGCGAGCGGATGCGCCGCCATGCACCGTCTGCAGCATCGGCGTCTCAACCTCGAGATAGTCGTGACCAGCGAACGTAGACCGCAGCGACGCGTTCACCTTCGCGCGGGCGCGCACAACAAAGCGGGCCTGATCGCGCACGATCAGATCGAGGTAACGCTGACGCACCCGCGTCTCCTCGCTCAGCTCCGAATGCAGATTCGGCAGCGGCCGCAGCGTCTTCGCCGCAATACGCCACTCCTCGACCATGATGCTCAGCTCGCCGCGGCGGCTCGAAATGACCTCACCCGACACGAACAGGTGATCGCCGAGATCGACGACATCCTTCCACTCGGCGAGCGACTCCTCACCGACAGAAGCAAGCGACACCATCGCCTGGATGCGCGAACCATCGCCCGCCTGCAGCGACGCGAAACACAGCTTTCCCGTGTTGCGCAGGTGCACGATGCGGCCAGCCAGGCCCACCCTCTCGCCCGTCTGCGCATCCGGCTCCAGATCAGGGAACTTGGCCCGCACATCCGGAATCGACGCCGTGATCGGCAGCGACACCGGATACGCCCCAGCGCCCGAAGCGATCAGCTGCTCACGCTTCGCCAGACGCACCCGCGTCTGCTCGGCAGCCTCAGCGGCGGCAAGCTCCTCGGCGGCGGCATCCGGGACGGCAGGGGCGGAAGCAGGGGTCGTATCGGTCATGCGAAGTGTTCGTCTCCTAGGTCGCGTACAAGCCTACGGTGTGCGGGCGGGATGGGTAACGCGGGGGCCGGTCTCGAGACGGCACTCCGTGCCCCTCGACCAGCAGTAATTGCGGGAGCCGGTCTCGAGACGGCACTCCGTGCCCCTCGACCAGCGGTAATGTGCGCGGGCCGGTCTCGAGACGGCACTCCGTGCCCCTCGACCAGCGAGACGGGTCAGAGGTCTTCGAAGAGGGTGTGGGCGCGGGCTACCACCGTGAGGTGGCGGCGCTCGATCTCGGGGTAGGCCGCCTGCTCGGCCGGGTCGGGCTCGAAGCTCGCATCCGTGCGCACCATCGCGTCGATCGCCGCATCCCAGTCGGGGTGCAGGCCGGTGCCGACGGCCGCGCAGATGGCGGCTCCCATGCCGGCGGCATCCGTCAGCTCGGGCCGGCGAACGGGCACGCCGAAGACGGATGCGAGAACCCCCATGAACATGTCGGATGCGGCCCCGCCGCCGGTGACGATGAGCTCGTCGACGCCGCGCCCCCGTTCGGCCTCGAGCCGCCGCACGCTGTCGTGCATGGTGAACGCGATCGACTCCAGGATGGAGCGGAACAGCTGCGCCCGCCCCTGCGTGCCGTCGAATCCGAGGAACGCGCCCCGCCGGTGCGGCTCGTCGGCGGGCGCCAACCAGTCGAGCACGGTGACGAGCCCGCCGCTGCCGGGCGGCACTGCGGCCGCCTCCGCGCCGAGCAGTTGTTCGAGCGGCGCATCCGAGTCGGCGCCGCCGAAACCTGCGACGAGGTCGCGGAACCAGGCGACCGTCCACATGCCGCGGCGGATACCGTCGCTCTCCCACAGGTAGCCGTGCGGGGTGGACGCGAAGTTCTGCCAGCCGGTCGCGACCACCGGCCGGTGCCGAGCATCCGGAACCATCGCCGCAATGTAGGTACCGAGCGACAGCAGGGCGGTGCCGTCGCCGCGCAGCCCCGCGCCGAGAGCCTCGACGGCCTTGTCGTTCGAGGTGGCGATCACGGGGATTCCGGCGGGCAGTCCGGTCGCGGCGCTCGCCTGCTCGCTGACCAGCCCGAGCGTGTCGCCCGGCTGCACGAGCTCGAAGAGCATGTCGCGGGGCGTGCCGAAAGTCTCAGTCTCGGGCAGCCACTCCCAGCGGGCGGCGTCGATCGGCCACATGCCCTGATAGTTGCCGGCGGTGTCGCGGAACTCCCCCGTGAGTCGATGCGTGACGTAACCGGATGAGGTGGTCACGTACGCGGCATCCGGCACCTCCTGCTCGTAGGGGCGCGACAGCCGCTCGTCCATCCAGCTCATGATCGGCTGCGCGAGCGAGCCGTCGGCGCGCAGCACGGCGCGGCAGAACCGGATCGTGCACAGCCCCACCCCGGCGATCAGCGCGGGGTCACCGTCGAAGCGCGACAGTGCGAGCGAGGTGGCGGCCGCGATCGAATGCCAGATGTCGTCATCCGGATGCTCCCAGCGGCCAGGCGCGGAAGACACGTATGCCTTCAACGGCATGCGGGCTGCGGCGTGCACCCGCCCCGCACCGTCGACGATCGACACCTTCGTGCTCTGCGAGCCATTGTCGATCGCGACGACGTACGCCGCCTGCTGTTGCGCCATGATCCCCATCCTGCGGGGAAGCCTATTCTGCCGGGAAGATCGTGCCGTGGTTCATCACGCCCCGCGGGTCGAACGCCTCCTTGAGGCCGCGCAGCAGCGGGTAGGCGCTGCCGTGCTCCTCGAGCGTCCACGGTGTGCGGTACTTGCCGATGCCGTGGTGGTGCACCATCGAGCCGCCCAGGCGCAGCGCCTCCTCGACGACGATCGCGTTGATCGGCACGTGGTATTCGGTGATCTCGTCGCGCGGCTCGACCTTGATGTCGTAGTCGTAGACGAAGTAGAGGTTGGTGCCCGTCTGGTAGCTGTGCGAGGAGTGCGCGCCCAGCATGGTGAGGTCGGCCGCGCGCGGGAACTCGGTGCGCACCCGGGCGATCACCGACTCGAAGAGCTCCTTCACGCCCGACCAGTTGATCGACACCTCCGTCGTGTAACCGAGGTGGGCATCCGCCAGCATCTGTGCCTTCTCGGCGTCGATCTTGTCCTGACCCCAGTTGAGGTTGTCGAACCAGCGCTCGATGTGGGCCGGGTCGACCTTCTCGTGGGGCACGTCGGCGAGGATGCGCTCGATGCCGTCGGCCGTGGCATCCGCGACCCCCGCAGGGCCTTCGGCGACGAGCACGACGACGGCGCGACCCTTGGCGAAGTGCGCGAAGTGCTGCGCGGCGTCCTCCTCGGAGTAGGCGCGCGCGACGGAGGGCCGGTAGCCGTCCGCGATGATCTGGCGCAGCGCATCCGTGCCCGTCGGCAGGCTGTCGACAAGGTAACCGAGGAAGCGGTTGTTCTGCGGCTGGTACCTGAAGATCTTCACCGTGACCTCGGTGATGAAGCACAGCGCCCCCTCATTGCCGATGACGATGTGCCGGATGTCCGGGCCGGCGGCACGACGCGGCACGTTCTTGATGCGGCTGATCTGACCGCCCGGGAACACCGCCTCGAGGCCGACCACCATGTCTTCGATGCCGCCGTAGAGGGTCGAGAACTGGCCGATGGAGCGAGTGGCGACAAGGCCGCCCATCTGCGCGATCGGCTTCGACTGAGGCGAGTGGCCCGTCGTGAAGCCCTTCTCCCGCAGTGTGTCCTCGAGCACCTGCAGTGGCACACCACACTGCGCCGTGACCATCATGTTCTCGACGTCGATGTCGATGATCTCGTTCATGTGCGAGCCGTCGAGCACGATCGTGTCGTCGACGGTCGTCTCGAGGCCGCCCTCTGTGGCGGTGCGACCCGTGCGCGGCACCACGTTCACGAGGTTCTCGTTCGCGAAGGCGAGAACCGCGGCGACATCCGCCGTGGAGCGGGCATTCACGATCGCCGCCGGGATGGGCCCGTCGAAGATGCCGTGCACGGCCGTGTACTTCTTGAAGCGGTCGACGCTCGCCTCGCGCAGGTTCTGCTCGTCGGTGTCGACAACGGATGCGCCGAGCAGTTCGACCAGTCCTGAGATGATCTCGCTGCGGCTGAGGGAGGAGCGGGACGCTGACATGTTCTTCAACTCTTTCTTCGTGGGTCTTCTGCTCGAGGGGTGTGCGTCTCAGCGCACGAGGTAGCCGCCGTCGACCGTGAGCACGTGGCCGTTGACGTAGTCGGATGCCCGGCTCGCGAGAAACACGACGGCACCCATGAGGTCGGCGGGGTCACCCCAGCGGTCGGCGGGGATGTGGTCGAGCACCCTCTGGTTGGTCACCGGGTTCGAGCGGGTCTGCTCGGTGATCGCGGTCGCGAAATAGCCGGGCGCGATCGCGTTGACCTGGATGCCGTGCGAGCCGAGCTCGTCGGCGTAGGCCTTCGTGAAGCCGACGATGCCGTGCTTCGTCGCGGCGTAGGCGGGCGAGCCGAGCCCGCCCAGAAAGGAGAACAGCGACGCGATGTTGATGATCTTGCCGCTGCCGCGCTCGATCATGTGCGCTGCGGCCTCGTGCGCCAGCTCGAAGGCGGCGGTCAGGTTGACGGCGACCATCGGGTCCCACTCCCTGCGCCCGAATTCGGTGACGGATGCGAGCCTGCTGATTCCGGCGGAGTTCACGACCACGTCGACAGAGCCGAGGGTCTCGATGCAGCGCGCGATGACGGCCGCGGGCGTGCCCTCTTTGGTGAGGTCGGCATCCATCTGCTCGTAGCGGCGACCCTCTGCGGTGACGAGGCGCTGCGTCTCACCGCCGTCGTCGAACATCCCGGGCACGAAGACGTCGGCCCCGGCCTTCGCCAGTGCGAGCGTGAACGCCCTGCCGAGGCCGGTGTTGCCGCCCGTGACGATCGCGTTCCTGCCCCTGAGGGAGAAGAAGTCGAGGGAGAAGTCGGTGGTTTCCACGCTGATCCTTGTCTGGTGTTGGTGCGAGGCTCAGGCCGCGAACGGGTCTGCGATGCCGATGTAGCGGGTCTCGAGGTACTCGTCGATGCCCTCGAAGCCGCCCTCGCGGCCGAGGCCCGACTGCTTGACGCCGCCGAACGGTGCAGCCGGGTTGGAGACGAGGCCCGTGTTGAGGCCGAGCATTCCGGTGTCGAGGCGCTCGGCCAGGCGCAGGCCTCGGTTCAGGTCGCGAGTGTAGGCGAAGCAGACGAGTCCGTACTCGCTGGCGTTGGCCATCCGGATGGCCTCATCTTCATCGCGGAACCGCACGATGGGGGCCACCGGGCCGAAGATCTCCTCCGTGAGGATGTGCGCCGTCGGGGGCACATCGGTGAGCACGGTCGCCGGGTAGAAGTAGCCGGGGCCCGCTGCAGCCTCGCCGCCGAGCGCCACGACGGCACCCTCGGAGACGGCGCCGGCGACAAGCTCGGCGACCTTGGTGCGGGTGGCCTCGTCGACGAGCGGGCCGAGAGTCGTGCCCGGCTCGGTGCCCGCGCCCAGCTGGTATGAGCCCATGCGCTCGATCAGCTTCTCGCTGAACTCGTCGGCGACGGACTCGTGCACGAGAAAACGGTTCGCGGCGACGCACGCCTCTCCGCCGTTACGGAGCTTCGCGAGCAGCGCGCCCGAGACGGCCGCATCGATGTCGGCGTCATCGAAGACGAGGAACGGCGCATTGCCGCCCAGCTCCATCGACACACGAAGCACCTGCTCTGCGGATGCTGCGATGAGCCGCTTGCCGACCTCCGTCGAGCCCGTGAACGACAGCTTGCGCAGCCGCGCGTCCGCGATGAGCGGCCCCGTGACGGCGCCGGCGCGGGAGGTGGGGATGACGTTGACGACCCCGGCGGGAACGCCCGCATCCTCGAGCACCTGCGTGAACAGCAGCGCCGTGAGCGGGGTCAGCGCGGCCGGCTTGAGCACAGACGTGCAGCCCGCGGCGAGCGCCGGCGCGATCTTGCGCGTCGCCATCGCGAGCGGAAAGTTCCAGGGGGTGATGAACAGGCACGGCCCCACAGGGCGCCTCGCCACCAGCAGTCGGTTCGCCCCATCGGGGGCGGTCGCGTAGCGCCCGGAGACCCTCACGGCCTCCTCCGAGAACCAGCGCAGGAACTCCGCGCCGTAGGCGACCTCGGCCCGCGACTCGGCCAGCGGCTTGCCCATCTCCAGCGTCATCACGAGGGCGATCTGCTCGGTGCGCTCGACCGTGAGTTCGAAGGCTCGCCGCAGGATCTCGGCACGCGCCCGAGGCGCCGTTGCAGCCCATCCCTCCTGCGCGCGGTGTGCTGCCGCGAGCGCCGCCTCACCGTCTTCTGGGGTCGCATCCGCAACTCTGGCGATCACCTCACCGGTGGATGGGTCGACGACGTCGAATTCCTTACCCGAGGAGGCTGCCCGCCATTCGCCGTCGATGTAGAGGCGGGTGGGGGTGCCTGTGGGGAGATTGGTGCTTGTCATCGTGGTTCCCTCCTGGGTGCGGATGCGCGGTGTGATTCGCTGGGGTGGTGGGTCGTCAGACTGCCGCAGCGGTCATGGCGGGCTCAAGGCGGAGACTCGTGCCGAGGAGATCCTCGTAGAGCTTGAATGGCGTCATCTCGCCGGCACGGTCACCATAGGATGCCTTCGCCCGACGGTAGACCTGCTCGACGAGCGAGGAGAGCTCTGTTGGCACTCCGACCGAGCGGGCCAGGTCGACAGAGAGGCCCAGATCTTTGCAGGCGAGCGCGATGGCGAAGCCCTCGTCGTAGTCGCCATTCTCGAGAATGGAGAGCACGTCGCGCTCGATGAAGTTGCTGTTGGCGGGGCTCGCGATGAGGGAGTCACGCAGGACGCCCAGGTCGACCCCTGCGGCGGTTCCGACGGCAAGGACCTCGGCTGTGGCGACGAGGTGCGAGAACCAGAGCTGGTTGATCATGAGTTTGACCGCGTAGCCGGCACCGTGCCTGCCGACATGCAGGATGCGATCCGGGTCGCCCATGGCCTCGAACACGGGGCGGAGTCGGTCCACATCGTCGGCGTCGCCGCCGACGAAGATCTGCAGCATGCCGTTCGCAGCGCCGACCGACATGCCGCTGACGGGGGCGTCGAGGATGTGCAGCCCGCGGTGGGCTTCGTCGCCGCGAACACGGTCGGCGACATCGGGCACCGAGGTGGACATGTCGATCCAGGTGCCGCCGTCTGCGATGCCGGCAAGGATGCCGTCTGACCCGTGCACAACATCCGAGACATGCCGCGGTGTCGGCAGCATGGTGATCACCACATCGCTCCCGGTCGCCACCGCTGCTGCGGTGTCGGCCCAGGTGGCGCCTGCGGCCACGGCCTCGTCGGCGGACTCCCTGCGGATGTCCGTGACGACGAGTCTGTAGCCGGCCTTCTGGAGGTTGCGGACCATGCCGGAACCCATGCTGCCGAGGCCGATGAATCCGATCACCGGAAGCTCGGCACCCGGAAGCGATGTGGTGCTCATTGTTATGCGTTCTCTTTCGTGCTCGTGTAGAAGGGGTTCCACGGGTGCTCGCGGGCTGCGATCACCTCGGATGTTGCCGGCAGGTTGGCGGCGCCGTTGCCGAGGGCGGTGCGGGTCGCCTCCCGGTTGTTGCGGTAGACGGCGTCGGCGTCGTCGGCTCCCGGGTTCACCCAGACGGCGGCGATGACCACATGCGTGTCTGCCTGCTCTGCCGAGATGATTCCGTCGGCGAGGGCATCCGCGACTCCCGCCGCGACTCCGGCCTGCGCCGGACCCCAGATGTGGTTGCCGTGCTCGTCGCCAGCGGGTGCCGCCTTCGTGACGAACAACGTGAGCGGTTTCACGGGCAGCGAGGGGCGCAGCACGGCGACGAACGGCACATGCCCCTCACTGGGTGATGCGAGGGCTGTCGCCCAGGCGGTGCCCGCCGGCCCATCACGGTGCCCGAAGACGGTGTTGATGTGCGCGGCGTTCACCCCCTCGGAGATGAAGCTCTCACCGATCTGCATGGTTGTCACTAGATGAGTCCCTGATCTTCGAGCCACGCGATCGCGACATCTTCGGGGTCTTCGCCGTCGACGTCGACCTGCTGGTTGAGTGACTGCATGACCTCGGTGGTGAGGAGCGGCGACAGCTTCGCCATGACCGTTGCGATGGCCGGGTACTTGTCGAGAGTCGCCTGCTTGAGCGTGAAACCACCCTGGTAGCTGGGGAAGAAGTTCTCGTCGTCTTCCATCACCACGAGGTCGAGCGCGCTGATGCGGCCGTCGGTCTGGAACACCTCGCCGAAGTTGCAGTCATCGCCCTTCTGGGTGGCCGTGTAGATGACGCCCGTGTCGAGCATGGTCAAGCCCTTTGAGTCGTCGGCCGCAAACCCGTAGGCGGCCTTGAGCCCGGGCCATCCGTCGTCGCGTGTCGAGAATTCGCTCTCGATGCAGAAGGTCTGGTCGGCGGCGGGCAGCTTGGCCACATCGCTGAGCGTCTTCACGCCAAGCTTGTCGGCTTCACTCTTGCGGACGGCGAACGCGTAGGTGTTGTTGAACGGTGCCGCGTCGAGCCAGGCGATGTCTTTCTTCGCGTCGGCCTCCTTGACGGCATCGAACTGCTCCTGCACGCCCTTCACGGGTGCCGTGTTGCCGTTGTAGGTGACCCACGAGGTGCCCGTGTACTCCCAGTAGCCGAGGAACTGGTCGTTCTCGAGTGCCTGGCGCACGTTGGCGGAGCCGACGAGCTTAATGTTCGCCTCCACGTCGGCGCCGTTCGCGTTCAGAAGTTCCGCCGTCATGTAGGCGAGGATGTACTGCTCGGCGAAGTCCTTCGCGCCGATCTCACCTGTGAGACCGCTCAGTTCGCCGCTGCCGCCGTCGGATCCGCCGTCGGATCCGGTGGAGCATCCGGTGAGGATGAGGGCGCCGGCTGCGATGGCGGCGAATGTTCCGAGAACATGTTTCTTCATATCCGTTTACCTTTCAGGTGATTGTGATTGCAGGGGTGTTGGGGTCTTACATTCCTCGCGGCCGCACCCACTCCTCGACGAGGCCCGCAAGCCAGTCGATGAGCACGGCGATCGAGGCGACGAGCACGGCGCCCACCACGAGGACGGGGTACCGCTGAAGCTTCAGGCCGTTGATGATCATGTCGCCGAGGCCGCCCGCATTGATGAACGTGGCGACCGTGGCGACACCGACGGCGAAGACGAGGGCCGTGCGGAGGCCCGCCAGGATGACCGGCGAGGCCAGCGGCAGTTCGACGCGGCGCAGCACCTGGCCCGGGGTCATTCCCATGCCGCGTGCTGACTCTTTGACGTTCGCATCCACCTGCTCAAGGCCGGCCATGGTGTTGCGCAGAACCGGGAGGAAAGAGTAGGCGACAAGCGCGACGAGTGCCGTCGCGAAGCCCGTCTGCCACACGATGGCGAGCAGGATGACGACACCGATCGCCGGCGTCGCCTGACCGACATTCGCGATGCCGACAATGACGGCCGTGAACACTCGCGACTTCGAGCGGGTCACCGCGATACCGGCG
Organism: Homoserinimonas aerilata; assembly: GCF_006716125.1. Taxonomy (NCBI): domain Bacteria; kingdom Bacillati; phylum Actinomycetota; class Actinomycetes; order Micrococcales; family Microbacteriaceae; genus Homoserinimonas; species Homoserinimonas aerilata. Next base: position 75,935 of record NZ_VFOM01000004.1, read on the forward strand.
GGGATGGCCAGGGCGGCCACCAGAAGGGACGCGGCGACGGTGAGCACCAGATGCTCGCGGATGCGCGCCACAATGTAGTCGGCGTTGAGCGTGCGCTGCTCGATCGAGTCGAGCTGAAGACTCGACACCCACGCCCACGTCGCCAACAGCACGACCACGACGATCACGAGCGGCATGAAGCGGCGGATGCGCGCCCAGGTTCGACGCGCCGGCCGAGTGTCAGTGACCGTCTTCACCACTGTGGTTGGCGATTCAACGACGGACATCATCCACGCTCCCGGATGCGCGGGGCGACTCCTCCGAGTGCCGCGGAGATGGCCGCATGGTTGATGGATCCGACGACGCGGCCGGCATCCGAAACGTCCACCCGCTCGGCCCCTGTGAGCACCAGAAGGTCGATCGCATCCCGAAGCGAGGCCGCGGCATCCACCGAGGCGGAGCCGTCGATCCCCGTCGGCTGGCCCAGTTTCGCGTCAACGACCGGGATGAGCGCCAACCGCTTCAGTGCGGCGCCCTGCCCGATGAACGACGACACATAGTCGTTGGCGGGGGCCGCCAGGATGTTCGCCGGGGTGTCGAACTGCTCGATGCGGCTGCGTTCGCTCAGCACCGCGATGCGATCGCCGAGCCGGATGGCCTCCTCGAAGTCGTGCGTGACGAAGATGATGGTTTTGCCGATCTCCGCCTGCAGCCGCAGGAACTCGGCCTGCAGTTTCTCGCGGGTGATCGGGTCGGTCGCGCCGAACGGCTCATCCATGAGCATCACGGGCGGATCAGCGGCGAGCGCGCGGGCCACACCGACGCGCTGCTGCTGACCGCCGGAGAGCTGGCGCGGGTAGCGCTTTGCGAACACGCCCGGGTCGAGTTGCACGGTTGTGAGCAGTTCCTCAACGCGCTCGGCCGTGCGCTGCTTCGACCAGCCCAGCAGCCGCGGCACGGTCGCGATGTTCTCCGCGATGGTGAGATGCGGAAACAACCCGATCTGCTGGATGACGTAGCCGATGTGACGACGAAGCTCATTGGGGTTGAGTGAGAGAACGTCGCGGCCGTCGATACGGATCGCCCCCGACGACGGCTCGATGATCCGGTTGATCATCTTCATGGTTGTCGTCTTGCCGCATCCGCTCGGCCCGACAAGCATGACAAGTTCGCCCGGCTCGATCGTCATAGAGAAACGCTCGACGGCGGGAACCGGCTGGCCGGGGTAAACCTTCGAGACCTCGTCCAGTTCGATGCCGACGGCGCCTTCGGATGCCGGCCGTGCGGAGAGACTGCCGGTTTCGGTGATTTCGGTCACTTCAACCCCTTCGAGATGGTGAGTCGTGCGATGAGCAGGAAGGCCGCGTCGAGGAGGAGAGCCAGAAGCAGTACCCCGACGGTGCCGGTGAGCGCGTAGTTGAGAGCGTTCTTGGAGCCCAGCGAGGAGAGCCCCTTGAAGATGTACTGGCCGAGCCCCGGGCCGGCCACGTAGGCGGCGATCGCTGCGATTCCGACCGTGAGCTGGGCAGCGACCCGGATGCCGGTGAGAATGACGGGCCACGCGATCGGCAGCTGCATGGTGAACAGAACCCGCAGCGGGCCCATGCCGACGCCGCGCGCCGATTCGAGAATGGGGAGTGGCACCTCGCGCAGGCCGACGACGGTGTTGCGCACTATCGGGAGCAGCGAGTAGAAGACCAGCGCGACAACTGAGGGCCCCCAGCCGAGACCCAGCAGCGGGCTCAGCAGGGCGAGCAGCGCGAGTGACGGGATGGTGAGCATCACGGCGGTTGCGGAGATCGACACCGAGCGGGCGACCGGCTTGTTCCAGACGAGCATTCCGATTCCGACGCCGATGATGAGGGCGATCGCGAGGGAGATGAGCACAACGAGCAGGTGCTCCCCGGCGAGTTCGAGGACATCGTCATAGCGGCGACCGAGGAACGTGACCAGACCTTCCCAGTCGAAGCCTGTCATCTGGTACCTCCTGTCTCGACTCTGAGTGTGCGCCGGGAACGACGACACTCTGAAGATAACCACGTAACGCCATTTTCACAACAGAGGTTGTCTATATGGCAACACATGGTTAGTGTTGCTCTCATGGCAGCAGCACCCAACGCCCCAGTGAGCCGCAAAAACTCATCCGGCCTCACCCGCGACGTCGAGATCCTCGAACTACTCGGCGACGCCGAAGCATTCCGCAACGGCGGACTCACCGTCACCCGCATCGCCGAAATCACCGGACGCGACAAAGCAGTTATCTCCCGCGCCCTCGCAACCCTCGCCGCATCCGACATCATCGAACGCGACGAAGACACCCTCAACTACCGCCTCGGCTCGCGGCTCTACGCCCTCGCCGCCCGAACATCGCAAGCCACCCTCGCCGCCCAATCACGCACCTCGCTGCGCCACATCGCCCAATCGACACGCGAAACCACCCACCTCTGCGTGCTCCGCGGCGGCAACGTCCTCACCCTCATCAGCGAACTCAGCTCCCACGAATTCCGCACCACCGGCTGGGAAGGCATCACCACCGCCGGCTGGCGCACCCCCTCCGGCCGCGTACTCATCAGCGACTGGGACGAAACATCCATCGCCCACTGGTACAACCAGCACGGGCGAGACAGAGCACTCCTCGGCCCACTCGACCCGGCGCTCGCCTCAGCCGGCTTCGCCGTGCTCGACAGCCCGCCCGCCGACAAAGCCGTCGTCACAGACCTGGCCAGCCTCATGGCCGAGATCGACCGCATCCGCACCCGCGGCTACGCCCTGCTCGACGAAGAACTCGAGATCGGCGTCGTCGGGGCATCCGCACCCGTCATCGACTTCACCGGGCGCATCGTCGCCGCCGTCAACGTGAGCGGACCCAAATCGCGCATCGGGCACCGGCTCGACGCGCTCGGCTCATTCGTCGCGCGGGCGGCGGCCGGGCTGTCGGCCTCCATCGGAGGGCCGGCGGTGCGCTGAGGGCGCGGCTTTCGCTGTCGAGTACGGCAAACGGATGCTCGGAGGCGGCCGGAACAGCCGAAAGGCGTACTCGACCCGCTGGGTAACTCTGGTGGCAGGTCTCGAGACGGCACTCCGTGCCCCTCGACCAGCGGTTACCCCGCTGGCTGAGGGGTTGCGCTCCAGCGCGACCGTCTCGAAGCCACGCCCACGAGGGCCGGTCTCGAGACGGCACTCCGTGCCCCTCGACCAGCGGTTAACCCTGCGGGTTGAGGAGGCCGCCCGCGGCCGTCTCGAAACCGGATCGTGCGAGCGTGAGGTCTCGAGACGGCACTTCGTGCCCCTCGACCAGCAGGGCGGTCAGCGGATGCGGGTGGCCCGGTTGTCGATGAGACGGGTTGCGCCGACGCGGGCCGCGATGATGGCGAGCGCCTCGCCCGCGAAGTCACCCGCGACGGGCTTGAACGTCGCCGGGTCGACGAGCTCCGCGTAGTCCAGCACGGCACCCGGCTCGGCCCGGGCCACCTCGTGGGCGGCTGCTCGCGCAGCATCCGCCCCCTGCGCCCCGGCATCTGCGGCTGCCGCGAGCGCGGTCGACAGCACGAGCGCCGCCCGCTTCTCTTCCGCGCTCAGGTAGCGGTTGCGGCTCGACAGCGCCAGCCCGCCCGGCTCGCGCACGATCGGTGCGGCGTCGATGCGCACCGGCAGGTTCAACTCGGCGACCATCCGCCGCACCAGGAACAGCTGTTGCGCGTCCTTCTGGCCGAAGACGGCGACATCCGGTTGCACGATGTTCAGCAGTTTTGCGACGACGGTGAGCATCCCGTCGAAGTGCCCCGGCCGCACGGCACCTTCGAACAGTGAGGCGACGGGGCCGGCGGTGATGCGCGTCTGCGAGGCTCCGCCCGGGTACATCTCTGCCGCATCCGGGGCGAAGACGAGCGACACCGGATGCTTCGCCAGCGCCGCGACGTCGGCATCCAGGGTGCGCGGGTAGCGGTCGAAGTCCTCCCCCTGCCCGAACTGCAGCGGGTTCACGAAGATCGACACGATGACCGTGTCGGCGAGTTCGGATGCGCGCTGCACGAGCGACACATGGCCGGCATGCAGCGCCCCCATGGTCGGCACGAGTGCGACGGTGCGCCCCTCGGCGCGCGCCCGCGCGACATGCGCCCGCACGCCGTCGATGGTGTGCTCGATGCTCGCGCTGCTCATGGTTCGTCCTCTCCGAGGGGCGGGGCGTCGAAGCTGCTCGCCGCGCCCGCCGTCAACGCGTTCTCCACCGCCGAGCGCACGAGCGGCGCCAGCACGCCCCCGGGCTCGTCCACGCCGATGCCGCGCAGCAGGCCGATCGCCTGCTCCACGATCGCCGAGGAGAAGCCTGCCGCGGTCGCGATCGCCTCCGCGTAGGCGGCCCTGTCACGCTCCTCCACGACGATGGGCTCCGCGCCCATCTCGACGACGAGCGCCTGCCCGATCGGCAGCACGGGGGCGGGGGCGGTGACGGCGCAGAATGCGTCGCGCAGCCGCACCAGGTCGACGCTCGTGCCGGTGAAAGCGAGAGCCGGGTGAATGGCCAGCGGGATCGCGCCCGCAGCGAGGGCCGGCTGCAGCACCGACACACCGAAGCCGGGCGCCGTGTGCATCACCAGCTGCCCGGGAACCCACGCCCCCGTCTCGGCGAGGCCCGCGACGAGGCCCGGCAGCTCAGCATCCGGCACCGCCAGGATGACCAGCTCGCTGCGCTCCACGATCGTCGCGACGTCGAGGATGGGCGCGCCCGGCAGCATCACCTCGGCACGGTCGCGGCTCTCCGGTGACAGCGCGGAGATGCCGACGAGCGCATGCCCGGCGCCGGCGAGTGCCGCGCCCAGAACGGGGCCGACCCGGCCTGCCCCGATGATGCCGATGCCCAGCCGGCCGCTTCGGGTTTCTGGTCGCCCCAGTTCGGGGCTGCCGAAACTCATGGCGCCTGCTCCGAAGAACCAGGCTCCGGATGCCCTGAAGCAGCATCCTGCGCATCAGCATCGCCCGCACCCCAGCGGTGGGAGTGGTCGCGCTGGGCTGCGGCGATCATCAGCGCGGCGGCGTCGCCGAAGAAGCGCACCGCGACATCCGCATCGACGGCTCCGAGCCTCGCCGTGATGGGACCGGCGACGGTGTGCAGTTGCAGGGTGACCAGGCGCAGCGCCCGCCGCAGCGGCCCCTGCTCGACGGCGAGGCTCTGCAGGCGCGGGGCCGGCACGACGACCAGTTGCCGCCAGACGGCGCCCTTGCGCAGCACGAAGGCGGCATCCGTGAGCGCGAATCCGTTGCGCCGCCACGAGAACCAGCGCAGCACTGCGGCACGGCGCGGCGAGTTCTCGAAGCCGTCACCGGGCTCGCCGCGACCGGCGAAGCCCGACGCCAGCAGCGCGGCGGCCTGCTCGTCGCGCAGCACATCGGGCAGCAGCAGCTGCAGCACGCGCAGCACGTCCCCGCGATCGCCGACGGGCAGGATGGTCGTGTTCGCCTCGCCGGCGGCGCCCTTGGCCGTCGACTGGCTGGCCCGGTTGACCCGAATCTGCCACCAGCCCGCCGGACGCCACAGCAGCGGCTGGCTGAGCTGAACCGAGTGGATGCGCCCGGGCGGCAGCGTCTCGTTGCTGGTCGAGAGCAGGCCGAAGCCCACGCGCACCCCGTCGGGCGTGGCCGCGATCGAGTACCGCAGCGACCTCGTGAACTTCGAGACGATGTACCCGCCGAGGCCCAGCATGACCGGGATCACGCCGATGAAGCCGAGGAGCTCGCCCGAGACGATCACCCCCACGATCACGCCGATGATCATGAGCAGCAGGATGATCGTGGTCTCGCTGAGCGCGATGGAGCCGGCCAGGCGACCCGCATTCAGTTTGACGACCGACTGCGGCGGTGCCGCATCCGGATCCAGCTCCGGCGCCAGAAGCTCGTGCACCCGACTCTCGATGAAGCCCTCCCCGGCGGGGACGGCCTGCGGGCTCGCGGCGGCCTGCGTGCCGGAGGCGAGACGCAGGATCTCGCGACGCAGCTCATCCGACGCCGAGGAGCCCAGATAGGCGAGCTGCACGTTCGCGTCAGCGCCCGCCTGGTTGATCTCCAGCCGGGCCGTTCCGAAGAGACGCGCGATGAACGGGCGCACGATGTTGATGCCCTGGATGCGGTCGAGTCGGGCCTTGCGGCTCGTGCGGAACAGGATGCCGGAGCGCACCTCCACCAGCTCGTCGGTGATGCGGAAGCTGTGCATGCGCCACGACACGTAGAACCCGATGATGAGCACAACCACGACGCCGAGCACCACGAGCAGCGCCCATCCGGTCAGGCCGGAGTCGATCACATAGTCGAGCGGGTCGCCCCCCTCGTTCCACTCCGGAACGAAGATCTGGATGAGCCGCTCACGCAGATTCGCGACCACGACACCCAGAATGGCGATCAGCGCGATGCCACCCTTCAGCAGTGGCGAGGCCGGGTGCATGCGATGCCATTCGCCGTCGGCGAGGCGTTTGGCGACGGCCGCCACGGGGGCACCAGGGGTGATCGGTGCACCAGGGGTAACGGGGGCACCAGGAATGCCCGGGGCAGGGGCGCCCGGATCGACCGGCACCCATCCCTCCTGCTCGGTCACAGGCCCGCCCGGCGGGTCTCTGCGAGCGCCACCAGCTCGTCGCGCAGCTGCTCGGCCTCCGCCTCCGGCAGGCCCGGGATGACGACAGCGGATGCCGCGGCGGCGGTCACGAACTTGAGCTCGCTGAGCCCGAATGCGCGCGACAGTGGCCCGCGGTTGATGTCGACCAGCTGCATCCGGCCGTACGGCACCGCCACGATGCGGTGGAACATGATGCCCTTGCGGAAGACGAGGTCGTCGCTGCGCAGCTCGTAACCGTACGCCCGCACCCGACGGAAGGTGAAGATCACGTCGAGCACGAAGATCACGGCCGCCGCGCCCAGCACCCACAGAGGCCAGTCATCCTTGAGTGCAACCGCGAGCAGGATCGCGCCGACCATGATGGCGCCCCAGAAGCTGAAACTCGCGATCAGCTCGGCGCCGATCAGCTTGCGCGAGACCCCACGCCACTGGATGCTCGGCGGATCGAGGTGCGAGGTCGAGGTCATGGTGTTACCGGCCTTCTTGCGTCATGACGGCGCGGGCACCGTCTCCTTGTCGTCATCGTCGTCGTCCGCGGGAGGAACACGGCACAGCTCCTCGGCGATGAGCCCCCCGGCGAGAAGGAGCACCGCCCCCACGGCCATTCCGATGGAGTACCCGATCGAGCCTAGTGCCGGCACCGACCGCGTGAGCAGGTACACGATGAAGCCGACACCGACACCGGCGAGGAGGCCGCCCGACAGTGCCGAGGCCTTCGCCAGCACGAGCACCCGCAGCGCGTAGAACGGGTCGACCCTGCTGCGCGCAGAACCCTTCACCGAGCGACGGATGGGCACCGCGAGCGCCACCACGATCCCGCCGATCGCGGCGAGCACGATCGCGAGCGTCACGGGCGGCACGACGCCGGGGCGACCCGCGGATGCGAGGGCCAACTGGGCGAACAGGCCCACCACGAAGCCGATCACCACCATCACGAGCAGCAGGGATGCCCGTGTGCGCTTCACGAGGCCGCCCCCTGTTTCGGGAGTTCGGCCGGCAGCAGCGGTGCGGCCGCGTAGGGCAGCACCTCGTCGGTGGCCGCCGCGCGCAGCTCGGCGACCGATCCTCGGCCGGTGAGCACCGCATCCGGCTGCAGGCGAAGCCACGGCTCGAGCACGAAGGCACGCTCGGCGGCGCGCGGATGCGGCAGCGTCAACCGCTCGGTCGCCATCGTCATGCCGTCGACGTCGATCAGGTCGAGGTCGAGCGTGCGGTCGCCCCAGTGCTCCTCGCGCGTGCGGCCGTGCTCGGCCTCGATGCCGTTCAGCGCGCCGAGCAGCTCGAGCGGCCCGAGCGCGCTGCGCACCACGACCACCGCGTTCAGATAGGCGGGCGCGTCACGGTCGACGCCCTGCGGCTTCAGGGCGGGAGACTCGACGATTGCGGATGCCGCCACAAGGGTCACGCCGTCGATCTCACCGATGCGACGCACGGCAGAGCGCAGCGTCGCCTCCCTCTCGCCCAGGTTGCTGCCCAGGGCGATCACGGCACCATGCGCGGCCGTCACTGGCGCAACCGGGTGATCGTCACCGACACGTCATCGAAGGGAACCTCGATCGGCGCCGACGGCTTGTGCAGGGTGACCCGGGTCGCCTGAACCGCCGCGAATGACAGCGCCACATCGGCCACGCGCTGCGCCACCGTCTCGATCAGGTCGACCGGCTCGGTCTCGACGGCCGCAACCGCAGCATTCGCCAGCTCGCCGTAGTGCACCGTCTGCGCCAGCTCATCGCTCGCGCCGGACACACCCAGGTCGAGCCACACCGTCACATCGATGACGAACTCCTGGCCGTCGCGGCGCTCCTCCGCGAAGACGCCGTGATGGCCCCTCGCGCGCAGCCCCGTGAGCGTTATGTGATCGCCGGAGCCGATGCGAACATCCGCCGTCACCGCGGAACCCTGAACGAGCTCCGCGCCCGGTGCGGCATCGGCGGGCGCTCCTCGCCTTCGACCGCATCCCACGCATCCAGAAGCTGACGGGTCGACGTCACATCGTGCACACGCACCGCCCAGGCGCCCGCCTCCGCGGCGAGCGCACTCGTCACGGCGGTCGCCCGGTCGCGGTCCTTCGCGCTCGCTCCCTCCGGCAGCAGCGGCGACAGGAAACGCTTGCGCGAGGTGCCGACGAGCACCCTGAAACCGAGCGAACCGAACTCGCGCAGATGGGTGAGCACCTGCCAGGAGTGCTCGCTGCGCTTGGCGAAACCGAGGCCCGGGTCGACGATGATGCGCTCCGGGGCGACACCCGTGACGATCAGCTCGGCGATGCGCTGCTCCAGCTCACCGCGCACCTCGGCGACGACGTCACCGTACACCGCCTGGCCGTCCATTCCTGAGCTCGGGCCGCGCCAGTGCATGGCGACGAAGTCGACGTCGAGGCCCGCGACGGTCGTGGCCATGGCCGGGTCGGCGAGCCCACCCGAGACATCATTGACGATCTCGACGCCCAGCTCGGCCGTCGCAGCAGCCGTCGCAGCATTCATGGTGTCGACAGAGATGCGGATGCCCTGGTCGCGCAGTTCACGGATCACCGGCAGGATGCGCCGCTGCTCCTCCTCGACGGTCACACGCTGCGCGCCCGGCCTGGTCGTCTCCCCGCCGACGTCAATCACGTCTGCACCCGCGTCGACCATCTCCACGGCGTGCGCCACAGCGGCCTCCGTGCGGGCGAAATCCCCGCCGTCGCTGAAAGAATCGGGGGTCACGTTGAGGACCCCCATGATGAGCGGACGAACAGTCATCCCCTGCTCCCATCTACTGGATCATGGGCGGCAACGCCGCCGCCCGCTGGTGAGGAGCCGATGAGCGACAGCACGGCTGCGCGCTGTGCAGGGTCATCGAGCTCACCCCTGCTGGCCACCGTCAGCGTCGAACTGTGAACCTGCCGCACGCCGCGCGAGACGACGCATCCGTGGCTCGCATCGAGAACGACGAGCACGCCGCGCGGGTCGAGACCCTCCTGCAGCGCGTCGGCGATCTCCTCGCCGAGCCGCTCCTGCAGCTGCGGCCGCGAGGCGAGCGTGTCGACGACTCGGGGCAGCCGGCCCAGCCCGACGACGCGGGTACGAGGAACGTAGGCCACATGCGCGACGCCGAGGAACGGCAACAGGTGATGCTCACAGATGGAACGGAACTCGATGCCGCGCAGCAGCACCAGCTCGCCCAGCTCATCCGGCTCCAACTCGACCGAATCGGCGAGATGCGAGACGGGGTCAACGCTGAGGCCGGAGAAGAACTCGGAGTACGCCTCCGCGACCCGCGCCGGGGTCGAGGCGAGCCCGGGCCGGGCGGTGTCTTCACCTATCGCGGCAAGCAGTTCAAGCACGGCCGCCTCGATCCGGGGTCGATCGACGCCGGATCGCGCAGGCGAGCCATCGACACCGGTGCCGCTCGCGCCAGCCATCGCGTCGCCCTACGCCGTCGCTATGCCCGGCGACTTGCGCGGGGCGCGCTTGGGCTTGGTCGGCTCAGACTCGACACCGCCGTCGACCACACCCTGATCGATGGGCGCCTTCTGCGGCACCTCCACGGGAGGCAGCTGCGAGACGGGGCGCTTGTCGCTCGACAGCCACTGGGGGCGCGGCGTCAGCTTGACGATATCGGTGAAGATCTCGGCGATCTGGTTGTGGTCGAGAGTCTCCTTCTCGAGCAGCTCCGTCGCCAGACGATCCAGGATGTCGCGGTTCTCCGTCAGGACCGACCAGGCCTCGTCGTGGGCGGCCTCGATCAGGTCACGCACCTCGCGGTCGACCTGCTCCGAGAGCTTCTCCGAATAGTCACGGCTGCTGCCCATGTCGCGGCCATAGAACTCGCCCGAACTGGAGCTCAGCTTCACCGAACCGACCGAGGCGCTCATGCCGTAGTCGGTGACCATCTTGCGCGCCGTCGCCGTCGCCTTCTCGATGTCGTTCGAGGCGCCCGTCGTCGGATCGTGGAACACGATCTCCTCCGCAACGCGGCCACCCATGGCGTAGGCGAGCTGATCGAGCAGCTCGTTGCGGCTCACCGAATAGCGGTCCTCAAGGGGCAGCACCATCGTGTAGCCGAGAGCGCGACCGCGCGGCAGGATCGTGATCTTCGTCACCGGGTCGGTGTTGTTCATGGCCGCAGCCACAAGCGCGTGCCCGCCCTCGTGATAGGCGGTGATCAGCTTCTCCTTGTCGCGCATCACACGCGTGCGGCGCTGCGGGCCGGCCATGACGCGGTCGACCGCCTCATCCAGCGCCCTGTTGTCGATGAGCTGCGCGTGCGAGCGCGCCGTGAGCAGCGCCGCCTCGTTGAGCACATTCGCGAGATCGGCACCCGTGAAGCCGGGAGTCTTGCGGGCCAGAACCTCGAGGTCGACGCCCTCGGCGAGCGGCTTGCCCTGCGAGTGCACCTGGAGGATCTTCTCGCGGCCCTTCAGATCGGGGGCGTCGACGCCGATCTGGCGGTCGAAACGGCCCGGACGCAGCAGGGCGGGGTCGAGGATGTCGGGGCGGTTCGTCGCCGCGATGAGGATGACATTCGTCTTGACGTCGAAGCCGTCCATCTCCACGAGCAGCTGGTTGAGCGTCTGCTCGCGCTCGTCGTGACCGCCGCCCATGCCGGAACCGCGGTGGCGACCGACCGCGTCGATCTCGTCGACGAAGATGATGGCCGGGGCGTTCTCCTTGGCCTCCTTGAAGAGATCGCGCACGCGGCTCGCGCCGACGCCGACGAACATCTCGACGAAGTCAGAACCCGAGATCGAGTAGAAGGGCACATTGGCCTCGCCCGCGACAGCCCGCGCCAGAAGCGTCTTGCCCGTTCCGGGAGGGCCATAGAGCAGCACGCCCTTCGGGATGCGCGCACCGACGGCCTGGAAGCGCGCCGGATCGGTCAGGAACTCCTTGATCTCGTGCAGCTCCTCGATCGCCTCATCGGCGCCGGCGACATCATCGAAGGAGACCTTCGGCGTCTCCTTCGTCATCAGCTTCGCCTTGTTCTTGCCGAACTGCATGACGCGACTGCCGCCGCCCTGCATGCTCGACAGCAGGAACCAGAAGATGAGACCGATGATGATGAACGGGATGACGAGCCCCAGCATCGAAGTCCAGAAGTTGCCGTTGTCGACCTCGTCGTCGAAGGTCTTCAGCTTCGAGTCGTTCACCGCCGTCACGACCTCTGAGCCGCGCGGGGCCGAGTAGTAGAACTGGACCTGCTTGCCGAGATCCTTCTCGTCGGCCTTCAGCACCAGGTCGACGCGCTGCTGCCCGTCGATGATGGTGGCCGAGTCGACCTTGTCCTGCGAGAGGAGCTGCAGGCCCTGCTGGGTGCTGATCTCACGGAACCCGGAGCCACCCAACAGGCTGAAGCCCACCGAGACGATGATGATCGCGACAACGATGTAGATCAGCGGGCCGCGGAGGAACTTCTTGAAATCCATAGTTCTGCAAGGGTACCGTGCGGCCCCTGAGCGCGGCCCCCGTGTTTGCTGGGGGCGTAACCGCCCCTCACCGGCTGCTGCGACTACTCACAGCCGCCGCCAGATCGGCCAACGCCAGGTCACCGTGCACCGCGCCGCCGGCCATCACCCCCGCAGCGGCTGCAGCCGTGATCATGGCCATCGAATCACTCGAGTTTCCTGCCGCCCAGACGCCGGGCACGGCAGTGGCCCCGCGTGGATCGGTGGGGATGTGTTCGCCGAACGGTGTCAGCATCCGCTCTCCCCCCAATGCCTCATACAACTCGGTGCGCGCGACAAACCGTGGCGCCACAACGACGGCGTCAACCTCGAAGGAGCCGCCGCCCTCCACCTCGACCGCGCGCACCTGCGTGCCATCGACGACCAGGCGTTCGACCCGAGGCGCCACCACGCGCACCCCCAACGCCGCGAACTGCTCCCGCTGCTCCGCCGTCGGCTCGGGCGCGTCATGGATGAAGAAGGTGACATCGTCGCTGAGCTGACGGAACAGCATCACCTGGTGGAGCGCGTTCTCGTTGCGACCCAGCACGGCGATGCGCTGATCGCGCACCTCCCAGCCGTGGCAGAACGGACAGTGCAGAACGCTGTGACCCCACGCAGCGGCAACGCCGGGCACATCGGGCAGATCATCGACGAGCCCCGTCGCCAGCACGATGCGGCGAGCGGCGACACGGACGGCACCACCGTCGACCTCGGCGGTGAAGTCGTCGAGGGCTCCGGATGCCCCGGTCACGGATCCGCTCACAATGCGCACCCCGTAACCCTCCGCCTCTGCACGGCCCCGCGCGAGCAGCTCGAGCGGCGGAACCCCCTCCTGCCCGAGCAGATTGTGCGCGCCGGCGGCCGGGGCATTGCGTGGCTCTCCGGCATCCACAAGAACAACGTTCCGCCGGGAACGGCCTAGCGCAATGGCGGCCGCCAGCCCGGCCGCGCCGCCTCCGATGACAACAACATCGGCCTGCATCTTGGTGGTCATCGCTGTGCTCCGTTCGTGTCTGGGTTGTCGGCGGTCGCCGGCCCCGGTTGTTTGTCGATGTTCGGGCGGACGGCGACCCAGACCGCTCGGCCCGAGGTGAAACTGAGCCGTGACGTGCCGTCAGCCAGTGCGGCGAGCACTTCCTGGATCGCGGCGAGATCGTGGCTGCCGAGATCGTCGGCGAGCATGTCGCGGCTGCGGGTCAACTGCAGTTCGAGGTATCGCGCGCCGGCGCTCGTGTCGGCGGATGCCCTGAATACGGTCTCGAGGCGGTCGACCGGCGCGAAGCCTGCCGCTGTGAGGTCCGCCGTCCAGTCGGCGGTGACGGGGTATCCGCGGGCCGCGAGCGCCTCGACGATACGGGGGCCGAGGTCGGCGCTGTCGGTTCCCATGTCGGCAGGGTCATAGCTTGCAGAGATCGCGAACTCGGTGACGACGAGCACACCGCCGGGGCGCAGCACGTCGAACACCTGGGCCAGCACCTGCGCCGGCTCTGTCACGTGGTGCAGCGAGAGCGCAGCCCACGCGAGGTCGACCCCTTCGGGGAGCACAGCCGGCCAGTCGCCGTCGAGGTCGACCAGGTGCGACTCGACGCGGTCGGCGACCGCAGCCTCCTGCGCCGAGGTGCGAAGGTGATCGAGCATGCCGGGCGAGACGTCGAGCGCATGGATGAGGGCGCCGGCAAAGCGGCGTGCGAGTGCGATCGTTCCGGTTCCCGTTCCTGCGCCCAGATCGACGACGATTCTCGGCACAGGCGAGAGCACAGGCGAGAGCGCAGCGGATGCGGCGTCGAGCGCCGTGGCCAAGCCTGGCGCGCCGAGCGCAGCGTCGAGGTCGAGCAGCTCGGCGAGACCGCTGTCGCCCTCCGGGGCGGGTCCGTGGCCGGCTCTCTCATGATGCGAGCCCGGCGCGGATGTGTGCGTATGCGTCATGAGGACGACGCTACCCCGATGATGCGCTGGTGGCATACAGTATTGCGTATGACGCAAGAATTGATTGACGAGGTGGTTCGCCAGCGCATCCGGAGTCTGCGTATAGCCCGCGGCTGGACCCTCGACACGCTCGCTGCCCGCTGCTTCCTCTCGGCCTCCACACTGAGCCGCATCGAGACCGGACACCGGCGCATCGCCCTCGACCAGCTCGTACCGATCGCCCAAGCACTGGGCACGACACTCGACCAACTCGTCGAACCAGAAGGAGACGACGACGTCGTCATCCGCCCCGAACCCGAGACGAGCCCCGGCTCGACCATGTGGCTTCTGTCACGCGAACGCGACCGACGAGGCGTCACGATCGCCAAGATGCGCATCACCCCCGACCGCGCCACCAACAAACCACAGGTGCACCCCGGCTACGAATGGTTCACCGTGCTCAGCGGAACAGTGCGGCTACAGCTGGGCGAACGCACAATCCTGGTGCGCGAAGGGCAGGCCGCCGAGTTCTCTACGATGACACCCCACGCAATCGAGGCGCACGAAGGGCCCGTCGAGCTGCTGACGATCTTCGACCACGACGGCGAGCGCGCACACCTGCCGGGTCACCATCACTCGCGCTGAGCGAGCGACAGGTCAGACCCTGCGCTACGCGTAGACGTGGGGGGCGAGGATGCCGATATCGCGCAGATTGCGGTACTTCTCGGCATAGTCGAGGCCGTAGCCGACGACGAACTCGTTCGGGATCTCGAACCCCACGTAGCGCACATCGACGTCGACCTTGGCGGCCTCCGGCTTGCGCAGCAGCGCGCAGATCTCGACCGAGTGGGCGCCGCGGCTCTCCAGGTTGGCGCGCAGCCACGACAGCGTCAGCCCTGAGTCGATGATGTCTTCGACGATGAGAACCTTGCGCCCCGTCAGGTCACTGTCGAGGTCCTTCAGGATGCGCACGACACCGGATGATTTGGTGCCAGACCCGTAGGACGACACCGCCATCCAATCCATGTCGATGGGCAGCTTCAGTTCGCGCGCCAGATCGGCCATGACCATGACGGCACCCTTGAGCACACCCACGAGCAGCACCTTCTCGCCCGCATAGTCGGCCTCGATGCGGCGCGACAGCTCAGCGATCTTGTCGAGGATCTGCTTCTCGGTGAGCAGCACGCTCGTGAGGTCGCCGGAGATTTCGCTCGATTCCATGTGTTTCCCTACTCTGCTGCTGGGGCTGCCGTCGGCGCGTGCGCCGGGACATCCGCCGGCACATCCGCCGCCGAGAAGACGATCAGTCGACCCTGTCGTTCAACCCTAACGCCCGGCAGCTGCAGCGGGCCCTGCCCATGCCAGTCGGTGACCAGCCTCGCCACCTCGAGGGTGTGCAGTCGGCTCAGCGACAGGCCGAACTCCGAGGAGACGGCGAGACGGATGAGACGCTGCCGCAGGGCGGGCGGGTTCGCCTCGAGCGCGCCCACCGGCAGCGAGAGCCCCGCCTCTGCGGGCTCGGCGAGCTCCTCGATCTGCTCCTGCGCGAAATGGTCGAGCGCCTCCGTGTCCTCACGCAGCTGCTCTGCGGTTCGGGCGAGTGCCTCCGCGACGCCGGGGCCGAGCTCCCGTTCGAGCAGCGGAAGCACGCCGCGGCGCACGCGCACCCGCGTGAACGACTCGTCATCATTGTGCGGGTCGCGCCAGGCGGTGAGGTCGGCATCGACGCAGGCCTGCACGGTGGTCTCGCGCCGGATGCCCAGAAGCGGTCGCAAGAACACGATCGCGCCGTGAGTTGCCTCCAAGTGCGCTTCGTTGGCTGCAGGAGCAGCACTTTGAGGCAACTCACGCACCGTCACCGGAGCCATGCCGGCGAGGCTCGTGGGGCCGCTGCCGCGGGCGAGACCCAGCAGCACCGTCTCGGCCTGGTCGTCGAGCGTGTGACCGAGCAGGATCGCCGCGGCCCCCGCATCCGTCGCCGCCGCTCCGAGAGCGCGGTAGCGGGCATCGCGAGCCGCCGCCTCGGGGCCGCCGGTGTCGCCGACCGTGACGCGCGTCACAATGACGGGGTGCAGGCCGAGCTCGCGCGCCTGTCGTGCGGCCTCAGCCGCGACATCCGCAGACGCCTCCTGCAACGCATGATCGACGATGACGACGCCCGCCCGGATGCCCGCCCGCGGCGCCTCGAACGCGGTCGCCGCAGCGAGCGCAAGCGAATCGGGGCCGCCACTCAGCGCGACAAGAACGAGCGGGCCGGATGCTTCGGCCCCGTCGCGAGCGGCCGCATCCGGGAACGCACCCGCCAGACCTTCGCGCACCGCACGGCGCACATCCGCAATGGCAGGAGAGAGTCGGGGGCGTCGAGGCTGCATCCAGTAACGTTATTGCAGCCGACGACAACCAAGGAGCACCCAGCATGGCCGCGTACGACGCCGTAATCGAAATCCCCAAGGGCAGCCGCAACAAGTACGAGATCGACCACGAGACAGGCCGCGTCTACCTCGACCGCGTGCTCTTCACCGGTTTCGTCTACCCGACCGACTACGGCTTCTTCGAGAACACGCTCGGCCTCGACGGCGACCCCGTCGACGTGCTCGTGCTGCTCGACTACCCGCTGTTCCCGGGCGTCGGCCTGTCGGTTCGCCCCGTCGGCGTCTTCAACATGACGGATGACGGCGGCAGCGACGCGAAGGTCATCGCCGTGCAGGCGAAGGACCCGCGCTGGGCGCACATCCAAGACATCGACGACGTCCCCGAGTACACGCGCAAAGAGATCGAGCACTTCTTCGAGCACTACAAGGACCTCGAGCCCGGCAAGTGGGTCAAGACCGAAGGCTGGGGCAACGCCGCAGAGGCCGAGCAGATCATCATCGACGGCATCGCGAAGCTCAAGGCCGAAGGCCACTAGGGGTGGCTCGCGGGTGAGCGGCGCAGATCTCGACGAGCTGCGGCGGTTGCGCCGCGCGCGCGACCAGATGGACCGCGACTACGCGCATCCGCTCGACGTGCCCGCCCTGGCGCGCACCGCCCTCATGTCGACCGCGCACTTCAGCCGCCGATTCCGCGAGGCCTACGGTGAGACGCCGTACTCGCACCTGATGACCCGACGCATCGAGCGGGCGCAGGCGCTTCTGCGGCGCGGCGAACTGAGCATCACCGAGGTCTGCTTCGCCGTCGGCTGTACAAGTCTCGGCTCCTTCAGCTCGCGCTTCACCGAGATCGTCGGCTGCACGCCGAGCGCCTATCGCGCCCGCGACCACGACGACAGCCAGACGGTTCCGGGATGCATGGCGATGATGCTGGGGCGAGTGCGCCGCGAGCGAGCACAGCCGAGCTGAACCATCCGATCGAGCAGGATCGGAGAAGCGACTGTCGCGGGTGCGTCCTAGCATCGTGCACATGACAATCTCACTCAGCGCCGTGCACGTCTTCACCGACGACCCCGACGCCTCCCTCGCCTTCTACCGCGACGCCCTCGGTCTCGAGCTGCGCAACGAGGTCGCCAACGACGGATTCCGCTGGCTCACCCTGTCGACGGCCGAGCAGCCGGAGGTCGAGATCGTGCTCTCGCAGCCGCACGCCGGTCGCTCCCAAGAAGACGGCGACGCCCTCGCGGCGATGCTTGCGAAGGGCGAGCTTCCGGGCCTGCTGTTCCGCGCATCCGACCTCGACGCCGCCTTCGAGAAGGTCCAGGCCTCCGGCAACGCCGAGATCCTGCAGGAGCCGACAGACCAGTTCTGGGGCGTCCGCGATGCCGCGTTCCGCGACCCGGCCGGCAACATGGTGCGCATCAGCCAGGCCTGAGTTTGCAGGCTGATGCCGTGGCAGTCATCCGGATACGCCCGGATGCGCCGCCTGCTGAATGCCGCTGCCCGCTAGATGCCGACGCCGCGGGCGCGGAGGAACGGCACCGGGTCGACCGTGGAGCCGCCGACGCGCACCTCGAAGTGCAGGTGGCATCCGGTCGAGACGCCCGTCGAGCCGACCTTCGCGATCTGCTGGCCCGCGCCCACCTGCTGGCCGACGTGCACAAGCACTCCGCCGTCGACGATGTGCGCGTAGGAGGTCTGGGTGCCGTCGCCGTGGCGCACCGAGATGTAGTTGCCGTAGCCGCCCGTCTTGGCGGCGAAGATCACGGTGCCCGAGTTGGCCGCGAAGATCGGCGCATAGCATCCGGGAGCCAGATCGACACCGGCGTGCAGAGTGCTCGCGCCGCTCGTCGGCGGAACCCGCCAGCCATAGCTGCTCGAGATGTACCCGCCCGAGGGCCGCACCCACCCTGAGGGGGCCGCCACACCTCCACCACCGCCACCACCATTGCCTGCTGCAGCCGCTGCTTCCGCAGCAGCCTTGGCGGCTGCTGCCGCCGCGGCGGCCGCCGCAGCCGCCTCAGCAGCCTTGCGGATCTCCTCACCCTTGGTGAACTCCGCCTCCGTGGCGATGCGGTTCTCGACGAGGCTCGCCAGCTGCGCCTGCAGCCTCGCCTGATTCGCAGCCTGCTCCTGCTCGGCCGCGGCAGCAGCATCCGCCGCCGCCTGCGCCTCGATCATGGCTTTCTCGGCCGCCGCCGCGAGCTCCTCGAGCGCCACCTTCTGCGCATCCGCCAGATCGGTCAACGACTGGGCCGCGTTCTGATCCTGCTTGGCCTTCGCGATGATGCCGGTCGAATGCTGACTGACCTTGGATGCGATGCCCAGTTGCGAGAGGAGCTGATCGCTCGACGAGTCAAAGAAGATGGTGGCGGTGAGGTCGCCCCCGCTGACACGCTGCGTGCGCGCCGCGATCTGGCCTGCCTGCCGCATGGACTCAACGGCGACGGCCTGCGCCTCATCGGCCTGCTGCTGCAGCTGCTGCTGCTTGTACGACGCCTCGTCGAAGGCCTGCTGGGCGGCGAGGAACTCGTCACCCTTCTCGATCGCCTTCGCGTTCGCCTCAACGACCGCAGCCTGAAGCTGAGTCAAGAGCGCCTCGATGCGTGTGACCTCGCGGGCCTTGTTGCTCTCGCTCGAGCGGGCGTTCTGCACGTCCTGCCAGCTCGGGTAGTCGGCGGCACTCGCCGAAGCACCGGCCTGGGTCACGACAAGCCCGACCGCCAGAAGTGCGGCCGCCGCAAGCATGGCGACGGCGCGGCGCGGCGCGGCGAGCGAGCGCATGGTGGCCTGCGTCATAGATCCCCGAATCTGAGTCTGATCACTCCAGTGCGACCCAGTTCTTCACTCAAGTAACACTGTTAACATCCGTCACACTAGCAATCAATGGGCGCTCTGGGTAGTCCTCGCGAGGATTGCGGATGCCATTCCCCACTCTCGGACGCGGCGGCGCCCGCGTCAGATCCGCCCGCGAGAGCGACTCGGGCACGGCAAACGGATGCTCGGGGCACGCAAGAGCGGCCGAAAGGCGTACCCGAGACCCCAGAACGCTAGATGCTGACGCCCTGGCCGCGCAGGAACCCGACAGGGTCGATCGGGCTGCCACCCTGGCGCACCTCGAAGTGCAGATGGCAGCCGGTGGAGGTTCCGGTGGTGCCGACGCGGGCGATGTTCTGGCCGGGGCCGACACCCTGGCCGACATGCACGAGAATGCCGCCGTCGACGATGTGCCCGTACGCGGTGGAGGTTCCATCGCCGTTGTTGACGAGGATGTAGTTGCCGTAGCCGCCGTTGCGGCCGGCGTAGACGACGGTGCCGCCGTGTGCCGCGAAGATGGGCGCGCCGCATCCGGGGGCCAGATCGACGCCCGCGTGCAGCGTGCTCGCGCCGCGCTTCGGCGGGACGCGCCAGCCGAATCCGCTCGAGATGTGCCCGCCGGAGGGCCGCGCCCACCCGGTGGCGCTGATCTCACCCGCACCCAGGTTCGCCCCGGCGCCCCACATCGCGCGGATGCCCTCGACGTACTCGTCCTCCGCGGCGATGCGGTTCTCGACGAGGCTCGCCAGCTGCGCCTTCAGCCTGGCCTGGTTCGCCGCCTGCTCCTCGAGAGCCGCCGTGGCAGCATCCGCCGCCGCCTGCGCCTCGATCATGGCCTGCTGCGCCGCAAGCGCGAGCTCCTCGAGAGCCGCCTTCGCCAGATTGGCCTGGTCGGTGAGGGACTGCGCGTTGTTCTGGTCCTGCTTGGCCTTCGTGAAGATTCCGGATGACTGCTGGCTGACCTTCGAGGCCATGCCCAGCTGGGTGAGCAAATCACCCGCGGAGGAGTCGCTGAAGAACAGCGTCGCAGTGAGGTCGGAACCGCCCGCCCGCTGCGTGCGGGCGGCGATCTGGCCGGCCTGCCTCATGGACTCATCGGCGGCGATGCTCGCCTCGTCGGCCTGCTCCTGCAGCTTCTGCGCCTTGAGGGCGGCCTCGTCGTACACCTGCTGGGCGGCGAAGTAGAGCTCACCCTTCTGCTCGGACACCGCCTGGGTGGCCTTCACGTTGGCCTCGAGCTGCACCAGCAGCGCCTCGAGCCGGGTGATCTCCGCCTCCTTGGCGGACTCGCTGGCGCGCGCGTTGAGCACATCGCCCCAGCTCGGGTAGTCGGCCGCGACCGCCGCCGGCGCACCGGGCTGGCCGACGACAGCGCCCGTCACGAGCACGGCCACCGCGGAGGCGAGCGCGACCCAGCGACGCAGCCGCGTGCTGCGGACCATCGGAGGAATGCCCGCAGCCTTCGCCGAGCCGTGCGTCATCTGTTCCCCGAATCCGGCGACACCCTTGGTGCCGCCCGCGCCTTGTAGCAGCCACATCAGAAGCGCCCAGACGGCATCACAGCGGATGCCGTCGGCACTCCTTGAAACGACGTTAGACCCGGGCGGCGGCGCATGGCAGCTCCCTCCCGGCGCGCCCCCGAAAATGAGCCGGATGCTCGGTTTGGTAAATCGCCCACGCATCCGTATGCTTATCTGTCGGTAGCTAAGAAGGTTGTTTTACTTCGAGGCCCCATCGTTTAGTGGCCTAGGACACCGCCCTTTCACGGCGGCAGCACGGGTTCGAATCCCGTTGGGGTCACAAAACAAACAAGTTTAATAGCTAGGCCCTGTAGCGCAGTTGGTTAGCGCGCCGCCCTGTCACGGCGGAGGTCGCCGGTTCAAGTCCGGTCAGGGTCGCAAGGCACGGTCTACTCTCGCCAGTGGCCGTGCCTTATTTACTCGGTGCCGGCACTGTCGAAGACCCGCGTAAGGCTCTGTAGCTCAGTTGGTAGAGCGTTCGACTGAAAATCGAAAGGTCACCGGATCGACGCCGGTCGGAGCCACTGGAACCCTCACCTAGCTTCTACATGGTGGGGGTTTCTTGCATTCGCCGTCGCGGGGTCGCGAGACTGCACGAAACGTACGTTTCAGCGCCGAAAACGAGCGATTTGCGTACTCTCGGGGGCTCAGCGCGCCGCCAGATGCAGCGGGAAGACGTGCTCGCTCGTGAGCGGCGCGATGGGCACGTCGAAACTCTGCGCGGCCGGGTCGAACCACCTCGCCTCGGCGATCTCCGCGGCGACCGTGACCGACGCATCCGTCACCAGGGTGAACACCTCGCAGTCGACCGACCAGCCCGGCTCGTTCGCCGCCGGAGCCTCGAACCTGCCCAGGTAGCCGAAGTCGGCCGGGTCGAGCGTCAACGTCAGCTCCTCGGCCAGCTCGCGCACGATGCACTGCAGCGCCGACTCGCCCGGCTCGATCTTTCCGCCCGGCTGCATGAACGCATCCGTGCCCCTCTTGCGCACCAGCAGCGCACGGCCCGCACTGTCGAGCACAAGGGCCGCGGCAAGCGTGAATACCCTCGGATGCACGACAGTCTCGGTCACGCGACAACGCTACCCGAGGGCGGGCGCCGCAGCGGGGGCGAGGGCCTCCACGCGCAGGCTCTGCACGCGCGGTGGCAGCTCAGGGGTCAGCTGGATGTGCACGCGCAGTCGGCCGACGGTGCCGGGTACGAACCAGCTCAGCTGCGAGGGCGCCGCGGATGAGGCATCCGTCGTCTCGCCATCGACCAGACCGCCGACCTTGTCGATCGCCGCCGCAAGGGCCGCGCGACGCTGCGCGAACGGCATGTCGAGCCCCACATTCGGCGTGAACAGCCGCTGCGCATCAGCGTCGTTCCAGGAGCGCAGCAACGCCGTCACGGCCCGCTGCGCGTCGCGCACCTCAGGCCACACGGCGAGCTCCTTCGGCTCCGGAAGCGAGCCCAGCAGCCCATCGAACGCGGCCGTCGTCGTCACCGGCACACGCGAGAACGTCGCATTCTCAAACGCGACAACGCCCACACCGCGCGCCGCCGACCAGCGCATGTGCGCCGAGAATCCGGGGTAGCCGCCCGAATGGGAGACCACCGGGCCGAACTTTGCGTAGTGATCCACGAACAGGCCGAAACCGTAACCGGCAGGATGCCCGACGTTGTGCGGCATGTCCGGCGGGATCAGGCGATGCGGCTGCTGCAACTCGCGACGCGACGCCCGGCTGAGCGGCGAACCCGGCTCGTCGGCACCATCCGCGTCGAAAGCGGATGCGAGCCAGCCGGCCCAGCGCGCCAGATCCGTGACCGTACTGAACAGGCCGCCGATCGGCGAGAACACGCCCGGGCCCGTCATGGGCAGATACTCCCAGCGCCCATCGATCACGCGCGCGCCCGCCGCCACCCGGTGCTCCTCGAAATGCTCACGCTCGAACGCGGTGCCCGTCAGCCCCAGCGGGCCGAGAAAACGCTCGCGCACCACCTCGCGGAAGCCGCGGCCCGTCACCGCCTCCACCACCTGCCCGACCAGCGCGTAGCCGAGATTCGAATACGCGAAACGGGTGCCAGGCACGCTGTCGAAACTCACGCCCGCGCGCAGCAGCGCCGCGAACTCCTCGCCCGACATCGCCTCCTGCCGGTCCGCCCACGGGTCATCCGTGGGGAACCCCGCCGACATGGTCAACAGCATCCGCACCGTCGGAACAGGCGAATCTGCCGACGGCAGCGTCACCCCTGCGAGCTCCGGAACGAAACGCGTCACCGGGTCATCGAGACCCAACAGGCCCTCATCGCGCAGGGCCAGCACCGTCGCCGCCGCGAAACTCTTCGTACAGGAGGCGATGCGGTACGCCGTGTCGGCATCCGGAATCGCGCCACCCTCCAGCCGGCCCGCCGCACCCGTGTGCACGAGACCCGAGCGGTCGAACACGCCCCACACGGCGCTCGGCGCGGCACCCCCGGCCTGCTGATCGCGGAAGACCCCATCAACGGTCTCGAGTGCTTCTGCGCTGACTGTCTCGCTCGGGATGCCCATGCATCCATTGTGGCGCGGTCAGCGGGTTTCGAGACGCTCCTCAACCAGCAGGGATCGTGCTCGAGTACGCCAAACGGATGCTCCGGGGCCGCAAGAACGACCGAAAGGCGTACCCGAGAGACAGCGTGCAGGGTGTGGGGGTGCCGAGTTTCTCGTTGGTGAGGTTTCGAGACGCTCCTTCGTCGCTCCTCAACCAGCAGGAAGGGCTGCGCGTCGGTGAGGTTTCGAGACGGCCTCGTCCCTCGGCCTCCTCAACCAGCAGGAGGGGGTTGGGTCAGAGCCGGGCGGCCGCGAAGGTGTCGCAGGCGCCCGTGCCCTGCTCGTAGCCGGCCGTGAACCAGCGCTGGCGCTGCTCGCTCGAACCGTGGCTCCACGTGTGCGGGTTCACCTCGGCGCCCGAAGCCTCCTGGATGCGGTCGTCACCGATCACGGACGCCGCGTTCAGGGCATCCGCCACCTGCGCGGCCGTGATCGGCTGCAGGAACGGCGTGCCGTTCTCGTCGACCGTCTCTGTCGCCCCGCCCGCCCAGGCGCCCGCGTAGCAGTCCGCCTGCAGTTCGAGTCGCACCGAGTCGGAGTCGGCGCCCACCTCGCCCTGCGTGACCTGCCCCATGATTCCGGTGATGTTCTGGATGTGGTGCCCCCACTCGTGCGCGACCACATACATCTGGGAGAGGCTGCCGCCGCTGGCGCCGAACTGTGTGCGCAGCGCGTCGTAGAACGCGGTGTCGAGGTAGACGGTTGAGTCGCCGGGGCAGTAGAACGGGCCGACCGCGCTTGTGGCGTTGCCGCACGCCGTCGAGACGCTGCCCTCGAAGAGCACAAGGGGCGGCATCGTGTACTTGTCGCCGAGTTCTCCCTCCCAGAAGTCGTCGAGTGACTGGGCGGTGAAGTCGACGCGGCACTGCACGTTCTCGTTCGCGTCGGCGCCCGTGTCGCAGTTCTCGACCGCCGAGTCGGGTCCGGATGCGACACCGCCGCCCGAGACGAGGCCGGTCAGGTCGACACCCAGAAGCTGGGAGATGAGCACGATCGCGATGACGCCGATGCCTCCGCCGCCGAGGGCGATTCCGGTGTTGCGCCCCCGCTTGCTGGCGCGCGGGCCCCCGCTGCGCGCCCCTTCGTTGAATGTCATGGCAGAAACGGTAGCCGAAGGATGCGCCTCCTGTGCGCCGTGACGCCTCTTTTCGTTCTGGAAGGTGAACGACGTGCAGCCGCGGAATGACCAGTCAGGGCTTAATCAGCGACCGATATCAGATTCTCGATTCATTTGCATGAATTTTACGGCGTGTCGCGACATATACCCCCGAAAGGGGGGTATCGGGATGGGTGAACTGAGCCTACCTTGAGTGCCATACCCCCTTCCGGGGGTCGAAAGCCCGAAAAGCGACTTCATATTCGCTCCAAACCCTGCGCCGTCCGACGCCCCGATCGTCGGCAGCCAGGGTTCTTGGTGTTGGCCGCCAGGTTCGACGCCGCCCCGATTCATGCCCGCTTACCCAGCATTCACAGATCATTGTGCCGTCAACTGATATATCACTATATCGGTTGGCATCCCGACCCCGGCCGTTGCCCCATCCGCGCCCACCCAGGCGCTACAGCATCAATGGCACCACCTGTAATCCCGAAATACAGGAAACCCGATGACCACCCCCGAACCGCACGTTCCGTCGTTCCCCACCGCAACCTTCGCCAGCCCGGCAGAACAGCTCCGCGCACAGCATCTCGCCCCACAGTCGACCGCCCCGCGACTGCGGCTCGTCGAGCCGAACCTGCCGTCGACGCATCCGACGCCCACCCAGGCCGCACCCGGATCCGGCACCGCCTGGACCCGCAAGTACCGCGACCGGCTGCGCCTCAGCGACAGCATCGTCGTGATCGCCGCCGTCGCCGCATCCGCCATCGTGAGCGCGCCCTCACTCGCTGCCGAGGCATCCGCCATCGCAGGACACTGGGCCATCGCGGCGCTCGTCGCAGCACTCTGGCTCGTGTCGCTCGCAGCCCTCCACACCCGCGACACCCGCGTGCTCAGCGTCGGCATCGCCGAATACAAGCGCGTCGTGAGCGCCTGCACCATGACCTTCGGCCTACTCGCGATCGCCTTCGTCATCGTTCAGGTCGACTCGGTGCGCTGGTACTTCGTGATCGCCCTCCCGATCGGCGTCGTCGCGCTCGTGCTCGGCCGGTGGATCTGGCGGCGCTGGCTGCTCTGGCAGGGGCGGCGGGGCAACGCGCTCTCGCGGGTCATCGTCGTCGGGCAGCGCGCCGACGTCGAGTACGTGGTCGCGCAGATCGCGAAGAACAGCGGCGCCGCCTACACCGTCGTCGGCGCCGTCATCGACTCCGACGGATCCGGCATCCGGCACGGCCTCCCCGACAGCCTTCCCGTCTGCTATTCGCTCGACACGGTCGCCAGCACAGCCGAGCGGCTGGGGGCGGATGCGGTGGTCGTCGCCGGCCCGCCGGTCGGGCAGGGCGACTTCATCCGTACGCTCGCGTGGGACCTCGAGGGAACCGCGACGGCCCTCATCCTCGCGACCAATCTTGCGAACATCGCAGGCCCGCGCATCCACCTGCGCCCCATCGAGGGGCTGCCACTCATCCACGTGGAGATCCCACAGTTCGAAGGCGGCAAGCATGTGCTCAAGCGGGCGTTCGACATCGTCGCCGCCGGCGCCGCCCTGCTGCTGCTGTCACCCGTCTTCGCCGCGCTCGCCCTCATCGTTCGTCTCGACAGCCCGGGCCCCGCGCTGTTCCGGCAGGAGCGGGTCGGCCGCGACGGCAACACCTTCACGATCATGAAGTTCCGCTCCATGGTCACGACGGCGACCGCCGATCTCGCCGGGCTGCTCGACAGCAACAACGGCGCAGGCCTGCTCTTCAAGATGAAGAACGACCCGCGCGTCACCCGCGCCGGCCGATACCTGCGCAAATACTCGCTCGACGAACTGCCACAGCTCTGGAACATCTTCATCGGTGACATGAGCCTCGTCGGGCCCCGGCCACCACTCGCGACCGAGGTCGCCGACTATGAGACGCATGTTCACCGGCGCCTGTACATCCGACCGGGCCTCACCGGCATGTGGCAGGTGAACGGGCGCTCCGACCTCGGCTGGGAGGAGAGCGTGCAGCTCGACCTCTACTACGTCGAGAACTGGTCGCTCATCGGCGACATCGTCATCCTGTGGCGCACCGCGCGCGTCGTACTCAAGCCGGTCGGAGCATACTGATGCAAGCCACCCAGCAGACCCCGATCGGCCTGAGCCGCCCCTGGCGCGTGGCCACCGCGATCGTCTCGCCGCTCGTTCTCACGGCCGCCCTGCTCACCGCCGGCGCGGCGCCCCTCGCCCTCGCCGACCCATGCAGCCCCGACGGCAACGCGATCAGCTGCGAGAACAGCAAGCCGGGCACGCCCGCCTCCGTGTGGGACATCGGCGGCGACGGTGACGACTCCATCCAGGGCTTCGCCACCGACATCAGCGTGAACGCGGGCAAGACGATCGATTTCAAGATCGACACGGATGCCTCGGCCTACACGATCGAGATCTACCGCACCGGCTGGTACGGCGGCGACGGTGCGAGGCTCATCGACAGCATCCTTCCCTCCGCCTCACTGCCGCAGATGCAGCCGGAGTGCATCACCGAGCTCGCCACCGAGTTCTACGACTGCGGCACCTGGGGCGTCTCCGCGTCGTGGGCGGTGCCCGCGGATGCCGTCTCCGGCGTGTACATCGCCCTGCTCGATCGCGGAGACACGCACGGCCAGAGCCACATCATCTTCGTGGTGCGCGACGACGCCAGCACGTCTGACGTGCTGTTCCAGACATCCGACCCCACCTGGCACGCCTACAACTCCTACGGCGGATCGGACTTCTACCAGGGCGGCGCCAACAACCGCGCCTACAAGATCAGCTACAACAGGCCGTTCAACACGCGTGAGGGCGTCACCCGTCGCGACTTCTACTTCAGCAGCGAATACGCCCAGGTGCGGTTCATGGAACGCAACGGCTACGACGTGACCTATGCGAGCGGCGTCGACACCGACCGCTACGGGGCACACCTGCTCAACCACCGCGTGTTCCTCTCCGTCGGTCACGACGAGTACTGGTCGGCGGCGCAGCGCGCCAACATCGAGGCGGCACGGGATGCGGGGGTCAACCTTCAATTCCTCACCGGCAACGAGGGCTACTGGCACACCCGCTACGAGCCCGCCGCATCACAGGATGCCACCTCGTACCGCACGCTCGTCTCCTACAAGGAGACCTGGAGCAACGCCAAGATCGACCCCTCGCCGGAATGGACCGGCACCTGGCGCGACCCGCGCTTCGCCTCGCCGCAGCAGGGCGCAGGCATGCCCGAGAACGCCCTCACCGGCACCATCTACATGGTCAACCACGACGACCTGCCCGTCACCGTCAGCGCGACGGAGGGCAAGAACCGTCTCTGGCGGAGCACCGGGCTGAGCTCGCTCTCGCCCGGAACCCAGGCCGAGCTCGCCCCGCACACCGTCGGCTACGAATCCAACGAAGACCTCGACAACGGCTTCCGACCGGAGGGCCTCATCAGGCTCTCCACCACGATCGGCGACGTGCCCGAATACCTTATGGACTTCGGCAACACCGTCGCCTCCGGCAGCACCACCCACCACCTCACCCTGTACCGAGCGGCGAGCGGCGCCCTCGTGTTCTCGACCGGAAGCGTGCAGTGGGCGTGGGGCCTCGACGCGACCCACGACGGCGACGGCGCACCCGCCGACGCACGGATGCAACAGGCCCAGGTGAACCTGCTGGCCGACATGGGCGCGCAGCCCGCCACCCTCATGGCCGGCCTCGCCGCAGCATCCGCAAGCACCGATTCCACGCCGCCGACGGTGACGGTGACCTCGCCGACGGCAGGCACCACCGTGCCCAACGGTGGCCTCGTGACCGTCACCGGCACGGCATCCGATGTCGGCGGCGTCGTCGCGGGCGTCGAATACTCGACCGACGGCGGCACCCGCTGGCACCCCGCGAACGGCACGACCGACTGGAGCTTCAGCTACAACCAGCGCGGCATGGGCCAGCAGCAGATCGCCGTGCGCGCGATCGACGACAGCGCCAATCACCCGGCCGCCGGCACGACGGTCGCGGTCGACGTGACCGGGCCGTACAGCGTCTTCGGTGAGCAGCTGCCCGCGGTCATCGACTCGGGTGACGGCTCTGCGGTCGAACTGGGCCTGCACTTCAGCCCCGACATCAACGGCTTCGTCTCGGGCGTGCGCTTCTACAAGTCCGCTGCCAACCAGGGCGCGCACAACGGCTCACTGTGGGATGCGGCGGGCAACCGCCTCGCCACGGTCGCCTTCTCGAGCGAGTCGACGAGCGGATGGCAGACGGCCTTCTTCTCGAGCGCCGTCCCGGTGACCGCGGGCGAAGACTACGTCGTCTCGTACACGGCACCCCGCGGCCACTACTCTGTCGAGGGCTTCCACTGGCCCTACAAGGCACGCTCGAGCGCGCCGCTCACCGTGAAGAGCGGATTCGGGCATCCGGCGCCGGGGGTCTACGGCACTCCGGGGGCCTTCCCCGCCGAGACCTTCGACTTCAGCAACTACTTCGTCGACGCCGTGTTCGACACCGTCAACACCACGCCGCTCGCCGCATTCGGCCAGTGGCCGGGGCAGGGCGCCACCGAGGTGCCGCTCGGCACGACCGTCAGCGCACGCTTCTCGAACGACGTCGACCCGGCATCCGTCACCCTCCAGCTCAGCGGCCCGGCCGGCGCCATCGCGGGCGCGGTCTCGTACGAGTCGACGACGCGCACGGCCCGCTTCACCCCGGCCGCCGCACTGCCCGCCGAGACGAGTCTCACGGCGACCGTCGGCGCGACGAGCGCAGAGGGCGGCCCGCTCGTCGCCGGAAGCACCTGGTCGTTCACGACCGCGGCGAGCACTGAGGCCGTCGTCTGCCCGTGCACACTGTTCGCCGACGGCATCGTGCCCGCCATCCTCGCCGTCGACGACAGCGGGCCGGTCACGCTCGGGGTTCGCTTCACCGCCCGCACCGACGGAGCCGTCACAGCCATCCGCTTCTACAAGTCGGCCGCGAACACCGGAACCCACACGGGGCAGCTGTGGAGCGCATCCGGCGATCTGCTCGCGACCGCGACCTTCGTCAACGAGACGGCCACCGGATGGCAGACCGTGTACTTCAGCCAGCCCGTCGCAGTGCAGGCCGGCAGCGAATACATGGCGTCATATCGCACCAACACGGGCGCGTACTCGGCCACGCTCGACGCCTTCGCCGGCCCCGGGTTCGTGCGCGGTCCGCTCGGCGTCGGCAACGCCGCGGGCGCATTCACCTACGGCACCGGATTCCCGTCGAACGCATCGACCACGAACTACTTCGTCGATCTGATCTTCAGCACGGATGCCCAGGCACCGGCGGCCGTGACGGTCACGGCGAGCACACCGGCAGCAGGGGCCACGGATGCGCCCACGGGCACGACCGTGACGGCCACGCTGTCGAGTGCGGCAGTCGCGACGGCGCCAGTGCTCTCGCTGGCCGGCCCCGCGGGAGCGGTCGCCGGCAGCAGCGCCTGGGACCCGGCGTCGGCGAAGATCGTCTTCACCCCGGCCGCCGCGCTCCAGCCGACGACGCAGTACGCGGCGACGGCGAGCATCGGCGGGGTGACGCTGCCCGGCGGCGTGTGGTCGTTCACGACGGGCGCCGCGCCCGCGAGCGGAGAGTTCTCGCTGCTCACGGGCGTGCTGCCCCAGGGCACGGCGCTCGACGACACCTCCTCCGTCGAACTGGGCATGGCCTTCACGGTGACGCAGCCCGGCTCGGTCACGGCCATCCGCTTCTACAAGGGCGACGGCAGCGGCGGAACCCACACGGGAACCCTGTGGTCGCCCGTCGGCACCGCTCTCGCGACCGTCACCTTCACGGCAGAGACGGCGAACGGATGGCAGGAGGCCGCGCTCTCGACCCCGGTCGCGCTGACCCCCGGCGAGCGCTACATCGTCTCGTATCTCGCACCGCAGGGCCGCTACGCGTACACGTCGGCCTACTTCGCGACGCCACGGCTGGTCGGGGCCATCGTCGCCGAGAGTCCGCAGAACGGCCTGTACCTGTACGGCTCGGGCGGCCTGCCCGTGCACAGCTGGAACTCGTCGAACTACTTCGTCGACGTCGTGTTCCGCACGGCCGATCTGCCGGCGCTTCCGCCGGTGACACCGCCCACCGATCCCCCCGTGGAGCCGCCGGTCGATCCCCCGGTTGATCCGCCCGTGGAGCCGCCGGTTGATCCTCCCGTTGACCCACCAGTGGATCCGCCGGTAGACCCACCCGTTGACCCGCCCGTCGACCCGCCGGTCGATCCACCAGTGGACCCGCCGGTCGACCCACCCGTTGACCCGCCAGCCGTCACCGAGTTCAGCATGTTCGCCTCTGACGCCGTGCCCGCGCACGACGCCTGGGACGACCCCGTGCCCGTTCAGGTGGGAACCCGCTTCGGCACCTCCGTCGTGGGCACCGCCACCGGCATCCGCTTCTACAAGGGAGCCACCAACACGGGCACCCACACCGGCTACCTGTGGACGGCGGCAGGCGAGAAGCTCGCCGAGATCGTCTTTACCGGCGAGACGGCGAGCGGATGGCAGACCGCCCAGCTCGTCACGCCCGTCACCCTGGTGCCGGGCACCGAATACCGCGTCACCCTGCACAGCACGAGCGGCAACTACGCGATCGATCTGGGCGGGCTCGCCGCACCGATCGCATCCGGGCCCCTCACCGCCCTCGGCGGCGCCTGGGTCTACTCGCAGGAGTTCCCGATCGGCGAGGCGACACACAACTACTGGGTGGACATCGTGTTCGCCCCGGCCGTGTGAGACAGAACAGCATCATGACCGAGACAGACACGGGGGAGAGAGCATGACACACGCACTGCGCATCGCCGTCATCGGCGCCGGCTACTGGGGGCCCAACCTGGCCCGCAACTTCAGGGCCGCACCCGACTGGGAGCTCGCCACCATCTGCGACCTCGACGCCGACCGCGCCCGCCAGGTCTCGGATCAGGTGGGCGGCGTCGCCGTGACCACAAGCCTGAGGGAGGTGCTGGCCGACCCCACCATCGACGCCGTCGCCATCGCCACCCCCGCCAGAACCCACCACGACATCGCCGTGGCCGCGCTGCGGGCCGGCAAGCATGTCGTCGTGGAGAAGCCACTCGCCGACACGAGGGCGCGGGGTTCGGCCATGGTCGACGAGGCGGCCGCGCGCGGGCTCGTACTCATGACCGATCACACCTACTGCTACACGCCCGCCGTGCTCAAGATCCGAGAGCTCATCGAGGAGGACGCCCTCGGCGACATCCTCTTCATCGACTCGGTGCGCATCAACCTGGGGCTCATCCAACCCGACGTCGACGTGTTCTGGGATCTCGCGCCGCACGACCTCTCCATCATCGACTTCATCGTTCCCGGTGGGCTCGCCCCCGCGACCGTCTCCGCGCAGGGGGCCGACCCGCTGCGCTCCGGCAAATCCTGCATCGGCTACCTCAGCATCCCGCTCGCCGGCGGGGCCATCGCCCACGTTCACGTCAACTGGCTGAGCCCCACCAAGATCAGGCAGATGGTCATCGGCGGCAGCCGCCGCACGCTCGTCTGGGATGACCTCAACCCGCAGCAGCGCCTCAGCATCTACGACCGCGGAGTCGACATCACCCAGGTCTCGGCCGCGACCCGCGCTGAGCGCACCGAGGCGACGGTGGCGTACCGGCTCGGCGACACCTGGTCGCCCGCCCTCCCCGAGCGGGAGGCGCTGTCATCGATGGCCGCCGAGTTCGCCGCCGCGATCACGGGCGAGCGCCCCGCGCGCACCGACGGCCTCTCAGGCCTGCGCGTGCTCTCCGTTCTCGAGGCGGCAAGCCGCAGCCTCACCACCGGCTCGGCCGCGAAGGTCGAGCGGGACGCGCTCATCGACATCGACACATCCGAACTCTCAGAACCCGAACTGGAGGCAATCGCATGACCGAGTTGACAGGAGCCCGCGTGCTCGTCACGGGAGGGGCCGGCACGATCGGCTCCGCCGTCGTCGACCAGCTGCTCGAGGCGGGCGTCGCCCACATCGACGTGCTCGACAATCTGGTACGCGGCAGGCGCTCCAATCTGGCGGATGCTCTTGCAACAGGCCGCGTAGAACTGGTCGAGGGAGACATCCGTGATCGCGATCTTGTGCACGATGTGACCCGGGGCAAGGATCTGGTCTTCCACCAGGCGGCGATCAGGATCACCCAGTGCGCGGAGGAGCCGCGGCTCGCCCTCGAGGTTCTCGTCGACGGCACCTTCAGCGTCTACGAGGCCGCCGCGGAGGCGAAGGTCGACAAGGTGGTGTCGGCATCCAGTGCCTCCGTCTATGGCATGGCCGAGGAGTTCCCGACGACGGAACGGCACCATCACCACAACAACGACACCTTCTACGGCGCCGCCAAGTCTTTCAACGAGGGCATGCTGCGCAGCTTCCGCGCCATGCACGGCCTCGACCATGTTCTGCTGCGCTACTTCAATGTGTACGGGCCCCGCATGGACGTGCACGGCCTCTACACCGAGGTGCTCGTGCGGTGGATGGAGCGCATCGCCGACGGGCTGCCGCCGCTGATCTTCGGCGACGGCCGGCAGACGATGGACTTCGTCTTCACCCGCGACATCGCGCGCGCCAATCTGCTCGCCGCCGGCAGCGACATCCGGGAGGGCGTCTTCAATGTGGCCAGCGGCCAGGAGACGAGCCTGCTCGAACTCGCCGAGGCGCTGCTGCTGGCCATGGGCTCGGAGCTGAGCGTCGAGTTCGGCCCCGAACGCGCCGTCAACGGGGTCGTGCGTCGGCTCGCCGACACGACCGCCGCGCGACACGACCTGGGCTTCGTCGCCGAGGTCGGCCTCGAGGAGGGCCTCGCCGAGCTGGTCGAATGGTGGGCTCCTCTGCGCGAGGAGATCGCCGCAGGCCGGGCGGTGCCGGTGTCATGAACGAGACGCAGGGGGCCGGGCGCATCAATGTGATGAAGCCGTGGATGGGGGAGGAAGAACTGCGAGCAGTCGCAGAAGTGATCGAGTCGGGGTGGGTTGCGCAGGGTCCTCGCGTGGCCCGCTTCGAAGCAGCATTCGCCGCCGCAGTCGAGGCAGACCATGCGGTCGCCACGTCGAGCTGCACGACCGCGCTGCATCTCGCCCTAGTCGTCGCCGGGATCGGGCCCGGCGACGGCGTAATCGTGCCGTCATTCTCATTCATAGCGACGGCCAACGCAGCAGGCTATGTCGGCGCACGGCCCCTGTTCGCCGACGTCGACCCCGTCACAGGAAACGTGACAGCCGAGACGATCGAGGCGGCCCTCACCCCCGACACGAGGGCTGTCATCGTCGTCGACCAGGGCGGGGTGCCGGTCGACCTCGACCCGATCCGGATGCTGTGCGACCCCCTCGGGATCGTCGTCATCGAGGATGCGGCGTGCGGTGCGGGGTCAACGTATCGCGGGCATCCGGTCGGCTCAGGTGCTGTGCTCACGGCGTGGTCGTTCCATCCACGCAAGCTGCTCACGACGGGCGAGGGCGGGATGCTCACGACCTCGGATGCCGCGTGGGCGGAGCGGGCGCGCCGGTTGCGCGAGCACGCGATGAGCGTCTCGGCGAAGGACCGCCAGGCGAGCATTCTCGCCCCGGCCGAGGAGTATCTGGAGATCGGTTTCAACTTTCGCATGACCGACCTGCAGGCGGCGATCGGGCTCGTGCAGCTCGACCGCCTGCCGGAGGTCGTGCGGCGGCGGCGCGAGCTGGCCGCCGAATATTCCGCGCGGCTCGGTGATGTGCCCGGGCTGCGCGTGGTCTCTGACCCCGACTGGGGCACGAGCAACTTCCAGTCGTTCTGGGTCGAGGCGCTGCCCGAGTGCGCGACCGACCGCGACGGGTTGCTCGAGGCCCTGGCCGGGGCCGGAGTCTCGGCCAGGCGCGGCATCATGGCCGCCCACCGGCAGCCCGCCTACCGCGGGCGCGAGACGGGGGGCGCCGCGCTTGAGGCGACGGAGCGGCTCACCGACAACACGCTCATCCTTCCGCTGTTCCACCAGATGACCGAGGCGGAGCAGCGCCGCGTCATCGAGGCGCTCGCGGGTGCCACCATCCGGCAGGAGGGTGCGGCGTGAGCGAGCTGTTGCTGCTGGGGGCGAGCGGTCTGGCGCGTGAGGCGCTGGCCGTGCTCAGGAAGCAGGGCGAGCACACCGTGCTCGGCTGCCTCGATGATGACCCGACGACCTGGGATCGCGAATACGATCGGATGCTCGTGTTCGGCGGCATCGAGCAGGTCGAGCGCTTTCCGGGTGCGAAGCTGCTGGTCTGCGTCGGCAAGGGCAGCCACAGGGCGACGCTGTCGCAGCGCCTCATCGCGCTCGGCCGCGACGACCACGATTATGCGACCGTCATCGACGAGAGTGTGTCGATCCCGGCGGGCTGTCTCGTGGGCGCGGGCAGCATCCTGCTCGCCGGTTCTGTTCTCACCACCAACGTGACAATCGGCCGCCATGTGGTCGTCATGCCCCATGTCACGCTCACGCATGACGCCTTTGTCGAGTCGTTCGCCACGCTCTGCGCCGGCGTCACCCTGGGCGGCAATGTGCTCGTCGGCGAGCGCTCCTATCTGGGCATGAACTCGAGCGTGCGCGAGGGGCTGCGGGTGGGGCGCGACGCGGTGCTGGGCATGGGCGCGGTGCTGCTCGATGAGTTGCCGCCCGGGCAGACGTGGGCCGGCGTGCCCGCGCGGCAGATTCTGAGGGCCGCGTCATGAGGGTTCCCTTTGTCGATCTCGTCTCCCAGCAGGCCGAGATCGCTGCCGAGGTTCTGCCGCTGTGGCAGCAGATCTTCGAGACGGCGGGGTTCATCGGCGGTGATCATGTCGAGTCCTTCGAGCGCGATTTCGCCTCCTTCACGGGTGTGCGGCACTGCGTCGGGGTCGCGAACGGCACGGATGCGCTCGAGTTGGCGTTGCGGGCGGTCGGGGTCGAGCCCGCCGGCGAGGTGATCATTCCGGTGAACACGTTCATCGCGACGGCGGAGGCCGCGTCGCGGATCGGCGCGGTTCCCGTCTTCGTCGACGTCGACCCGCAGCAGTTGCTCATCGACCCTGACGCGGTCGCCGCGGCCGTGACCTCGCGAACGCAGGCGATCATCCCCGTGCACCTGTACGGCCAGGTCGCGCCTGTCGGCCGGCTGCTGCCGATCGCCGCTCGCCACGGCCTTCCGATCGTCGAGGACAATGCGCAGGCGCAGGGGGCGTCGGATGCCTCGGGTCGGGCAGGCGGATTGGGCACGATCGCCGCGACAAGCTTCTATCCGGGCAAGAATCTGGGGGCCGCGGGTGACGCGGGCGCGGTGACGACGGATGACGCGGGGCTGGCGCAGATCGTGCGCGAGCTCGGCGCCCACGGCAGCGCCGTCAAATACGTGCACAAGCGCATCGGCGTGAACTCGCGGCTGGATGCCATCCAGGCCGTCGTGCTGTCGGCCAAACTGAAGCGCTTGGAGGGTTGGAATGCGCTGCGGCGCGCGGCCGCCGACCGCTACCGCGAGCTCCTCGCCGACCGTGACGATGTGCGGGCGCCCCTGTCGCGGCCGGGCTCGCTCGACGTCTGGCACCTCTACGTCGTGCAGGTGGAGGAGCGCGAGCGGATGCTCACAGCGCTCGGCGCCGCGGGCGTCGGTGCCGGCATCCACTATCCGACCCCGCTGCATCTGACGGAGGCCTACGCGGGTCTCGGCCATCGGCGCGGCGAGTTCCCGGTCGCGGAGGCTGCGGCCGGGCGTCTGCTCTCGCTGCCGATGTTCCCGCATCTCTCGGCTGAGCAGCAGGAGTATGCGGTCGATTCGATTCCGAAGGGGGCAGCGAATGTCGAGTTCTACGACGAGCAGATCGAGGTCGCGTGAGCTGTCAGGTGCCGACAAAGGCCAGCCGCCCATCGTGTCGGTCGTCATCCCCTGCTACAACTACGGACGGTTCCTGGCGAGCTGCGTTCGCAGCGTCGTCTCTCAGGAGGGCGTGCGCACGCGGGTACTCGTGATCGATGACGCCTCGAGCGATGATTCGACGACGATCGCGGCGGGGCTTGCTGACGAGCATCCGCAGGTCGAGGTTCTCGTCCACGAGGTGAACAGGGGGCACATCGCCACCTACAACGAGGGGCTGCTCGAGTGGGCGTCGGGCGACTACGTCACCCTGCTGTCGGCCGATGACGAGCTGCCCGCGGGGTCGCTCGCGCGCTCGGTGCGCCTGATGGAGGCGAACCCCGGAGTGGGCATGGTCTACGGCGGCATCGAGGAGATCAGCGACATCTCCGCGCCTGCGTCGGGCTCGAATCGGCGCGCGCGGGCGACCGTTCACTCCGGCCGAACGTGGCTGCGCAGGCGCTGCCGCGAGGCCGTGAACGTCGTGCCGACTCCCGGCACGGTGCTGCGGCTCGGGGTCCAGCAGGGCGTCGGCGGCTACGACCCGCTCCTCACGCACGCCGGCGACTTCGACATGTGGCTGCGGGTCGCCCTCGTCTCCGACATCGGCTACATCGGTGGCCCGCCACAGGGCCGCTACCGCATCCACGACTCGAGCATGAGCCACGAGGTGTACACGGAGCCCCTCGCCGACGTGCGGCAGCGCAAGCTCGTCTTCGACAGCCTCTTCGCGGGCCACGCCGACGCACTCACGCGCGCCGGGATCGACGCCGAGCCCACCTACGCGCGCCTTGCGGGGCATCCGCTCTGGTGGGCCTGCCGAGCGCACGAGAAGGGGCAGCCGGATGCGACGGCCATCGAGGAGTGGCTGGCCTTCGCCCGCGAGACGCACCCCGCCGTCGAATCGCTCCGGCCGTATCGGGCGCTGCGCCGGCGGCAGCGACTGGGTGCGGCGTTCTGCCACCGCACGCAGCTGTTCGTGGGCACGGCGATCGTGCGTCGCCTCGCCAACTCGTGGTGGTGGTTCCGGTGGAAGAGATTCGGGGGCTGAGACGATGACATCGACCACGCCTCTCGTGGCACCCGCGCGAGCGGTTCGCCATCTGAGCTCCCGGCTCGCGAAGGCGGTCTCCATCGTGCGCCGCGACGGCCCGCGCGCGTTCGCGCAGCGCTTGGCACGCCTCGCCTACATCC
Organism: Homoserinimonas aerilata; assembly: GCF_006716125.1. Taxonomy (NCBI): domain Bacteria; kingdom Bacillati; phylum Actinomycetota; class Actinomycetes; order Micrococcales; family Microbacteriaceae; genus Homoserinimonas; species Homoserinimonas aerilata. The sequence goes on from NZ_VFOM01000004.1 coordinate 113,249, forward strand.
GGCTGGGCGCGGCGACCCTCGCCGAGCCACTGCTCGACGACGACGTCGCCGACTCCACCCAGCTCGAGCTCGCCGTACCGACGGTTCGACCCGCGCGCGGCGAGGCGCTGACGATCGGCTGGATCATGACGCCGCCGAGCGCCGGCTCCGGAGGGCACACGACGCTGTTCCGGATGGTCAGGGCCGCCGAGGAGGCCGGCCACCGTTGCGTGCTGTTCCTGTATGACCGCTATGCCGGCGACATCCGGGCTCAGGAGCGGGTCATCCGCGAATGGTGGCCCGATCTGCGTGCCGAGGTTCGCAACGCCGTCGACGGCATCGATGGTGTCGACGCGTGTGTCGCCTCGTCGTGGGAGAGCGCCCATGTGCTGGCCCGCCGCGGTTTCTCGCCCATGCGGCGGCTCTATTTCATCCAGGACTACGAACCGTTCTTCTATGCGCGCGGCGCCATGTATGCATTGGCGGAGGACTCGTACCGTTTCGGCTTCCGCTGCATCGCGCTGGGTGAGATGATCGCCGGGCTGCTGCGCAGCGAGATCGGCGTCGAGCCCGATGTGACCGAATTCGGATGCGACACCACGGTGTACCGGCTGCTGCCGGAGCGCGAACGCTCCGGCGTCGTCTTCTTCGCGCGCCCCGATTTTCCGCGCCGCGGGTACTGGCTGGCGCGCCTCGCCCTGCAGCGGTTTCACGAGCTGCACCCGGAGCAGGAGATCCACTTCTACGGCTCACGGATCGCGGGCCTGCCGTTCCCGACGACGCAGCACGGCAGGCTCAGCGCCGAGCAGCTCAACACGCTCTACAACTCCTGCATCGCCGGGCTCGTGCTGTCATTCACGAACGTGTCGCTCGTGCCGGAGGAGATGCTCGCGGCGGGGGCGATCCCCGTCATGAACGACGAGGCGCACGCGAAGCTCGTGCTGCAGAACGAGCACGCCGTGTGGGCCGCGCCGACCCCCTCCCGACTCGCGACGGCGCTCAGCGAGGTCGTCACGAGGCCCCGCATCTCGGAGACGGCGCGCGCCGCATCCGAGTCCGTGCGCGGGGTCGGATGGGCTCGGGCGCAGGCCGACATCGTGCGGATCATCGAGGACGAGGTGTACGGGCTCTGACGCCCGTCACACCGGAACGACGCGCGAGAACACGAGGGGGGAGGGGACATGCCAGAACAGACAGGCACGCAGCAGCCGGATTCGATAGGGCGCCAGGCGGCCTCCGGCGTGCTGTGGCTGATCGTGCAGAAATGGGCGATCAGGATCACGGGCTTCGTCACGATCGCCGTGCTCACCCGCTTTCTCAGCCCGGAGGACTTCGGCACCGTCGCCGCCGCATCCACCATGCTCCCCTTCTTCTATCTGCTGGCCGATCTGGGATTCGCCGCCTACATCGTGCAGGCCGACACAACGGACCGCCGGATGCTGAGCACCGGGTTCTGGTTCTCCACGGTCGCCGGTCTGCTCCTGGCCGGGGCGCTCATCCTGTGCGCTCCCCTCGTCGGGCTGGTGTTCCGCTCGGAACAGATCGTGCCCGTGATGCAGGTGCTCTCGCTCGCCGTCGTGTTCACGGCGACGGCATCCGTTCCCATGGCACTTCTGCGGCGCGGGATGCGGTTCCGGGCGATCGCCGCGCAGGGCAGTGTGGCCGCCGTGGTCGCGCAGGTCGTGGCGGTGGGGATGACGCTCGCGGGTCTCGGCGTGTGGGCGCTGGTCGGGCAGATCCTGGTCTCGCTGTTCCTGACCGCCGTGCTCGCCTGGGTGGCCGCCCGCTGGCGGCCGGCCTTCGCATTCTCCTACGCCGAGTTCCGTGTCATGGCGCGCTTCGGCAGCCAGGTGCTCGGCGTCGAGTTCGTGGCCATGTTCCGCGCCTGGGCCGAGGCGGCCATCATCTCGACCGTGCTCGGCATGGCGGCGCTCGGCTATCTGAACATCGCGCAGAGGCTCGTGCAGATCGTGCAAGACCTCACGGGGGCGGCGCTCGTTCCGGTCTCCACGGTCGCGTTCGCGAAGATCCGGGGCTCCTCCGAGCGGCTGCGCAGCGCCTACCTCAAAGCGCTCCGGATGACGTACGCGGTCATGTCCCCGCCCCTGACTCTTCTCGCGGTGGCGGCACCGCTGGTGATCCCCATCGTCTTCGGCGACGGCTGGGAGCAGAGCGCGCGCGTCGCCCAAGTGCTCGCCCTCGCCGGTCTGCTGGTCGTCGGGGCGACCCTCGACCACGGTCTCTTCTACGGCCTCGGCAGGCCGGGCCGGTGGTTCCTCTACGCGCTGTTCATCGACGCCTGCACCGTCGCGGCCACCGCGCTGACCGCGCAGTGGGGGCTCGAGGCCGCCGCCTACGGCTTCCTCGCCGTGGCCGTGCTCGCCACCGTGAGCCGCTGGTTCCTCGTCGCCCGGCTCCTGCAGACGTCGCCGAGAACCCTCGCCGGGCCTTTCGGCTTCCTCGCCGCCGCAACCATCTGCGGGGGCGGGGCCGGATGGCTGGTGCTCGCACTGACCGACGGCCTCGCCCCCCTCGTGCGCATCCTGCTCATCGGCGTCGCCGTGCTGCTCGCCTATCTCGTCATCGTGCGCCTGCTCGCCCGCCAGCTCGTCTCAGAGTTGCGCGCGTATCTGCCCCGCCTCCCGGCGAAGCTCGGCGGACAGAAATCCGGCCCGGCAGCATCCGACCTAGCAGCATCCGACCCTGCGGCATCCGCCTCATCAGCATCCACACCAGCAGCATCCGTCCCATCGATGCCGGCCCCGGCCGGTTCCGAGCTGAAGGAGCCCTCATGACCTCCCGCGCCGCGACCCCGCCGCATGTGCTGATCATCGTGCAGAATCTGCCGGTACCGCTCGACCGCCGGGTCTGGCTGGAGTGCCAGGCCCTCGTGGCCCGCGGCTACAGCGTCAGCGTGATCTGCCCGAAGGGGCCCGGCGACCCCGCACATCAGCTGCTCGACGGCGTCAGCATCCACAAGTACGCCCCCGCGCCCGAGGCGAAGGGGCTCCTCGGCTTCGTGTGGGAGTTCGCGTACAGCTGGGTGCGCACCGCCTGGCTTTCGCTGAAAGTACGCCGGATGCAGCGCTTCGATGTGATCCAGGCCTGCAACCCGCCGGACACCTACTGGCTGCTCGCGCTGCTGTGGCGCCCCTTCGGCGTCGACTTCGTGTTCGACCACCACGACCTCAACCCCGAACTGTTCGTGTCGCGCTTCGGTGAGCCGCGCGGCGGCCTGAAGGCGCTTGAACACCGCGGCCTGCTCTGGCTCGAGCGCCGCACCTTCCGCGCCGCGCAGCACGTGATCTCGACCAACGAGTCGTACAAGGCGGTCGCCATCCGGCGAGGAGGCCGCATGCCCAGCAAGGTGACCGTCGTTCGCAGCGGGCCAGACACCCGGCAGATGCGCCCCATCCATCCGGACCACCCCCGCCCTGCCGGCGAGATCAACCTCGTCTATCTCGGAATCATGGGGCCGCAGGACGGCGTCGACCAGGTGCTGCTCGTCGTCGACGAGCTCGTGCACCGTCGCGGCCGCAGCACCGTGACGGCCACACTGCTCGGATTCGGCGACTGCCTCGAGGAGCTGAAGGCCCAGTCGACGGCGTTGGGGCTCGACGACCATGTGAGCTTCACCGGTCGGGTCGACCGGGCCGAGATCGCGGAGCATCTCAGCCGCGCCGACATCGGCCTCTGCCCCGATCTGAAGACCCCGCTCAACGAGCTGTCGACGATGAACAAGACCATGGAGTACATGGCCTACGGGCTGCCCGCCGTGTCGTTCGACCTCACCGAGACCCGCGTCTCGGGCGGCGACACCCTCCTCTATGTGCCCTCCGGCGATGTGGCGGCGTTCGCGGATGCGGTCGAGGCGCTCATCGACGACCCCTCGCTTCGCGCGCGGCTCGGCCGGGCGGCCCGGGCCCGCGTCTCCACACTCCTGGACTGGCGGCCGCAGGCCACTGCCTACGTCTCCGTCTTCGACCGGCTGACCGGCTTCGCACCGCTCGAGGTCACGCCCGTGACCGAAGCGGATGACGCATCCGACACCGATCCGCAGGGGCGGCGCTACGTCGACCTCGACGACGAGACCGGGTTCGAGCGCTATCTCGTCGAGCGCGGCGCAGACGCAGAGCGGGGCGCACGGTGACGGCGATCAGAACGCACCTCCACGACCTACTCGCACAGGCGGCCGCGGCGACTCCTGCCGCGCCCGCGCTGAGCTACCGCGGCACGACCGTCGACTACGAGGAGGTCTGGCGGATGTCGCGCACGGCCGCAGCGCAGCTGCTCACGGTGGGCCTGCAGCGCGGCGACCGGGTGGCGATCTACCTCGAGAAGCGCATTGAGACGGTCGTGTCGATCTTCGCCGTCTCCGCCGCCGGGGGCGTGTTCGTGCCCGTCAACCCCGTGCTCAAGCCGACCCAGGTGTGGCACATCCTCAGCGACAGCGGGGCGGAGGTGCTCGTGACCTCGGCCGAGCGGCTGCCGCAGCTCGCGGCCATTCTGCCGGCCACGCGCATCACGCAGGTCATCGTCGTCGGTGACGGGGCAGCATCCGACCGCACGGCATCGGGTGACATGGCAGCAGACGGCGCAGCGTCCTTGTTGCTCCACCGCTGGGAGCACGGCCAGCTCGCGGCAGGCGAGCCGGCGTCCTCCTCCGCGATCGACGTAGACCCGGCGGCCATCCTGTACACCTCGGGCAGCACGGGCAGCCCCAAGGGCGTCGTCGTCAGCCACCGCAACCTGATCGTCGGCGCAGAGAGCGTGAGCAGCTATCTGGGCAACACGAGCGACGACGTCATCCTGAGCGTGCTCCCCCTCAGCTTCGACGCGGGCCTCAGCCAGGTGACGACGGCGTTCTCCGTCGGCGCGCACTGCGTGCTCATGAACTACCTGCTGCCGCGTGAGGTGCCGCGGCTGTGCGAGCAGTACGGCGTCACAGGGCTGACCTGCGTTCCGCCGCTGTGGCTGCAGCTCGCCGACCTGGACTGGCCGGAGGAGACCGCGCAGAGGCTGCGCTACTGGGCGAACACGGGCGGGCGGATGCCCCGGGCCACACTCGATCGGCTGCGCGGGGTGTTCACGACCGCCGAGCCGTACCTCATGTACGGCCTCACGGAGGCGTTCCGCTCCACCTATCTCGACCCCGCGGAGGTCGACCGTCGACCCGATTCGATCGGGCGGGCCATCCCGAACGCCGAGGTGCTCGTGCTGCGCCCCGACGGCACCCCGTGTGCACCCGGCGAGGAGGGCGAGCTCGTGCACCGCGGGGCGCTCGTCACGCTCGGCTACTGGAACGACCCCGTGCGCACCGCGGAGAGATACCGCCTCGTGCGGCACCCGCAGTGGCGCGCCCCCGAGACCGCGGTGTGGTCGGGCGACACGGTCGTGGCCGATGCGGACGGCTTTCTGTATTTCGTGGGCCGGAAGGATCACATGATCAAGACATCCGGCTACCGGGTGAGCCCCGACGAGATCGAGGAGGCCGCCTACAGCACGGGCCTCGTGCGCGACGCGGTCGCCCTCGGCGTCGACGACCCGGCACTCGGGCAGAGGATCGTTCTCGTGGCCACGCCGACGGCAACCGGTCTCGACGTCGTCGCGCTCACCGCGGCCCTCAAGAAGCTCCTGCCGCTCTACATGGTGCCCTCGCGCATCGAGCTGCGCGAGGAGCTGCTCCGCTCGCCGAACGGCAAATACGATCGCACCCTTCTCGCCGAGGAGGTCGTGGCATGAAGCCGCACGATCACGCCGCCGCATTCGGCACGGCCGACGGAGAGCTCAGGGTCGGCGGGATGCCCCTCAGCCGGCTTGCCGCCCGTGTCGGCTCGACACCGTTCTTCGCCTACGACCGCGGGCTGCTCGACCGGCGCATCGACGAACTGCGCGCAGCGTTCCCCGAACGCCTCGAGCTCAGCTACGCGATGAAGGCGAACCCCATGCCGGCCATCGTGCAGCATCTGGCGAACAGGGTCGACCGCATCGACGTCGCATCCGGGCTCGAGCTGCAGGCCGCGCTCGACACGACCATGCGCAGCGAGCGGATCAGCTTCGCCGGCCCCGGCAAGTCGCCCGCCGAGATCCGGCAGGCCGTCGCATCCGGAATCATCGTCGAGCTCGAATCGCGCACCGAATTCGATCGCGTGATCGCCGCCGGCGACGAACTCGGGCTCACACCGAATGTCGCCATCCGGGTGAACCCCGACTTCGCGGTGAAGGGCTCCGGGATGCGGATGGGCGGCGGGCCGCAGCAGTTCGGCATCGACGCAGAACAGGTGCCTGCGGTGCTGCGCGACTATGCGGCCGCCGGCGTGAACGTGCTCGGCTTCCATGTCTTCGCCGGCTCGCAGAATCTCGCCGCGGCCGTCATCGCGGAGGCGCAGCGGCGCACGGTCGACCTCGTCAGCAGCCTCGCCGAACACCTGGCCACCCCGGTGCGCTACCTCAACCTGGGCGGCGGATTCGGCATCCCGTACGTGGAGAAGGACCAGCCGCTCGAACTGCAACTCGTCGCCGACAACCTGCACGACCTCGTCGACGGGCCGGTGGCCGAGCGGATGCCCGAGGCCACGCCGGTCATCGAGCTCGGCAGATATCTGGTCGGGGAATGCGGCGTCTACGTCACGCGGGTGCTCGACCGCAAGGATTCGCGGGGCACGACCTTCCTGGTGGTGGACGGCGGCATGCACCACCAGCTCGCCGCCTCCGGCAACTTCGGCCAGGCCATCCGCCGCAACCACCCGCTCGTGCTGGGCAACCACGTCGGACGCCCGCTCACCGAACGCGCCACCGTCGTCGGCTGCCTGTGCACCCCGCTCGACCTGCTCGGCGACCACGTCGAGCTGCCCGAGGCGGAGATCGGCGACCTCGTGGTCATCTTCCAGGCCGGGGCCTACGGCCTCACCGCGAGCCCGACGGCGTTCCTCGGCCACCCCGCACCGGCGGAGGTCATCGTGTGAGAGGCCCCAACGCATCCGCCCAGCCACATTTTGACCAGCCACGTCTCGACCACAAGGAGCAGTCATGACAACAACCCTCGACGCCGTGCGCGGCGTGCTGATCGAGTCACTCGAACTCAGCCAGAGCCCCGACGAGCTGAAGGAGGACACCGCGCTGTTCGGCTCGCTGCCGGAGCTCGACTCCTTCGGCGTCGTGCAGTTGGTGACGTCGATCGAGGACCGCTTCGACATCACAGTCGACGACGACGAGTTCGGCGCCGAGATCTTCGAGACGGTGGGCACGCTCACCGGATTCGTCGATGCCAAGCTCGCCGCTGCCTGACATGCGCGGCCCGCTCGGGACCCTGCCCGGTTTCATCGCGCACGGCAGCGACGACGCCGGGCGCATCAGCGCGCTCCTCGAGCATCCTGCCGTCTCCATGGCGAGCTGCGGGCCCGTGAGTCTGGCCTCGTGGGGGCTGGATTCGCTGGGCCCCGCCCCGGCGTTCGCCCTGTCGCGCGTGATCCGCTCTGATCGCGGCGCGGTTGCACCCGCCGAGATCGTGGACGCGATGCGTGACGACCCGGCAGCCCTGACGCGCCTGCTCCCGCCGTTCGCCGCCGTCGCGGGCGACGAGCGGGGTGTGACGATGGTCGCCGATTCGATGGGGTTCCGGCAGCTCTTTCACAGCGCACCGGATGCCTCGGGCACACCTGTGCTGTCGACCTCGGCGCTGCTCGCGGGCCGGGCGCGCGCCGCCGAGCTCGATGACACCGCGGTGGCCGTGCAGTCGCTGCTCGGCTGGCAGCTGGGACGGCGCACACTGTTCCGCGGCATCGAGAAGCTCGCCGAGGGCGCCGTCGCCCGCATCGATGCGCAGGGGCTGCGCATCGACCCGGCCCCCGCTGAGGCGGACGAGCGGGTGTCGCTCGACGACGCCGTGGCGAGCGCTGCTGCGCTGCTGCGTGCCTCCCTCGAAGCGCTCCTCGACGATCATCCGGATGCCGTTCTGCAGCTCACCGGCGGCCAGGACTCCCGCATCCTGCTCAGCGCCATCCCCGCCTCCCGTCGGCGCGGGCTGCGGGCGATGACCCTGGGAGGCCCCGGCAGCGGCGATGTGCGCGTCGCCCGAGACCTCGCGGCGCGCTACGGTCTGCGGCACGAGGCGCACGACTTCGCTGCGCTCGATGCGGTGAGCCCCGCGGATGCGTGGGGCCTGGTGGCGGATGCTGCGGTGCGGCTCGACGGAATGGCCGACCCGGTCGCGCTTGCTGCTCTCTCCGTCGCCGAGCGCAACTTCGAGCAGGGGGTGCGGATCTCGGGCCTCGGCGGCGAGGTCGCCCGCGGCTTCTACTATCTGGGGGCGGTGCGCGACCGCCCGTTCACGCGGATCGACTCAGAACAACTCGCGTCCTGGCGCATGTTCGCGAACGAGTCGGTCGAGCCGGGCCTCCTCGGCAGCGAGTTCGCCGGCTGGGCCCGCAGCGTCGCCGACGACGAACTCGCCTCCGTCATGGCGGCGGCGAGCGAGGAGTGGTTCCGCGCGACCGACGATCTCTACCTGCGGCACCGGATGCAACGCTGGGCGGGAGCCACCGACACGGCCGTCGGCCACGACCGCGTCGTCGTGAATCCGATGCTTTGCCAGCACTTTCTCAGTCTCGCCTCTCGGCTGTCACCGGGGGACAAAGCCCACTCTCTTTTTCTCGCCCGACTGCAGCTCGAACTCGACCCCGAACTGGCCCGGATTCCCCTCGAAGGTCGGCCCGCCCCGATCGCCATGGCCCACCCCACCCCGTGGCGCTCGGTGACCGGCACGGTGGGTGCGGCGCTGCGCCTGTCTCGCAAGGCGACCCAGCGCATCCGGAACAGGAATCGGCCTCCGGCCGGGGGTTTAGAACTTGCCGGGCGCGTGGTCGAGCACTGGCGTGAGAACCCCGCGCTTCTCTCCTCCGCGCGCCTTCCCGGCTATGTCGAGCAGGACTGGATCGACGGTGTGCTTGCCGGCCGCATCACGCCGCGACCCAGCTCGGTCGCCTTGCTCACGAACCTGCTCGTGGCAGGCGGCGCGACGGTGCGAGAGGCTCGACCATCCGACCGAACGGCGAGGTGAGGCGTGTCGTCAGCTTGACCCGGGGGCATACGTCGGTTCTAATTGACAGGTCATGTTGCCCCTCGAATGGGGGCAAGCCTCTCCCGATGGGGGTACAACCTCACCCGCTCTGCCTAACTGCGACGCGGGCGACGACTCGACACACAAGACGAGCTAGGATGTATTTTGATTTCCCCTCATTTTAAGATGATTCCCCTATTGGCGAGCCCGAAGAGAGTGAAACTCGCCCTCGGGGCGGCAGTGGCAGCTCTCGCGCTGCTCGTCTCCCTCTTCGTGACAGCCCCATGGGGCGTGGCCCCCGTTGCGGCATCCGCCAACACGATCCTCGGCGACAAGGCACCACGAAGCCTCGTCGAGCATTCGGATGACACCGGTGTCGAGGTCGGCACCCGCTTCAGCGTGCGCGCCGATGGCAACGCCACCGCGATGCGCTTCTGGAAGGGTGACCGCGCCGTCGGCCCCCACACGGGAACCCTGTGGAGCGAACGCGGCCGGGTGCTCGCGACGACCACATTCGACGACGAGACCGACTCTGGCTGGCAGACAGCCGAGTTCGACCGGCCCGTGACCCTCGAGGCCGGTAAGACGTACGTCGTCTCGTACTACGCCACCGACGGTCGCTACGCGGCGACGCACAACTTCGACGAGAAGTCGCAGTCGTCGCAGCTGACGATCAAGCGCGGCGCGGGCGTGTTCAAGTACGGCACGAAGACGAAGTTCCCCACCGACACCTACCGCTCCAGCAACTACTGGGTCGATGTGGTGTTCAGCGTCGGCGCCCCCGCAGGCCCGACGACGCCGGGCGAACCGGGCACCTCGAACCCCGGTGACGGCGAGACGCCGGCACCCGGCGACGAAGAGACGCCGGCCCCGGAGCCCACGCCCGAGCCCACTCCGGCCCCGACTCCGCAGCCGGAGCCCGCTCCGACTCCCGCACCGACGCCCACCCCCGCCCCGTCTCAGGGATTCCCGACGGCGGCGACCACGGGAGTGCCCGCCGGCACGGCCCTCACGCCGTACACCGGATCGTGCACCATCACGGCACCCGGCACCGTCATCGACGCCAAGCAGGTGAACTGCTCGACCCTGAGCATCCAGGCGCAGAACGTCGTGATCAGCCGCTCCGTCATCAACGGCACCGTCTCGAACAGCGAGCGCGGTACCAGCTCGTTCACGATCACCGACAGCGAGGTGCACTCCGGAAACCAGGTGGCGACCGGCATCGGCGACGCCCGCTTCACGGCGACCCGCGTCGAGGTCACCGGCGGCAACCGCTCGGTGAACTGCGCGCTCGACTGCGCCGTCGTCTCCTCCTATGTGCACGGGCAGTTCCGTGACGATTCGGGCCGCGCGCACGAATCGGGCATCCGCATGGGTGCCGGCTCCGTCATCCGCGGCAACACCATCGTGTGTGACGCACCGGATGTCGCCCCCGACGCCGGATGCTCGGCAGCACTGACCGGGTACGGCGACTTCGCGGTCGTGCAGAACAACGTCATCGACGGCAACCTGTTCGGCGCCGGATCGGGCGGCTACTGCAGCTACGGCGGGTCGACCGGCGGCAAGCCGTTCTCCAGCGGAACCAGGGACATCCGGTTCACCAACAATGTCTGGCAGCGAGGCGACTCCGGCAAGTGTGGCTTCTACGGCCCCATCACGTCGTTCGACTCGAACGCGCCCGGCAACGTGTGGAGCAACAACACGTGGGATGACGGCACGCCCGTCCGCGCCGCGAACTGATCAACCGGTCATGGCCGCCCCTCGGGGCGGCCATGACCTCTTTAACGAACAGTCCCGGATGCCCGCCGCTACCACTCGAGCAGCGTCAGTTCGCTGTACAGATAGTCGATGCCCTGGGCTGTGACCTCGGCGCTGCGGAACATCTTCGCGCGCGGGGCCTTCAGGGTGACGCCAAGGGCGGGAACGCGGCCGAGCACGCGATGCTCCGCGAGGGTCGCCACAGCGCCGCCGAGCAGCAGCCGCGACGCGATCTGCGGCCACGCCGTCGCGAGGAGCGCCGCGCTGCCGCCGAGGTACAGCGGCGAGGCGAACAGCGGGAGGCCCTTGCGTCGGTCGCGACGGTAGACGAGGTACGCATACTCCTCGCCGTCGACCGCGAGGAGATGGCGGGCCGCCGGGGCGTCGCGGTGGTCACGGAACAGCCGCGCATCCGCCCCCGTGAGCGTCCGTTCGATCGTGGCCGCATCATCCGTCACCTCGAGGCCTCGCCTCGGCAGGCTCGGAAGATTCACGAGCAGGCGGGTCGTCGTGTCGAGCGGCACGAAGCCGAGCCTCCTGTTCAGCTCCACCACGTTGCCGCTCGGTGAGAGATCGGTGAACTCGAAACCCTTCTGGCCGAGGATGGCGCGCAGCAGCCGAAAGCTCTGCGCGCGGTGCTCCTCGCGAACGCAGAACGCCGCCAGGTTGCAGAAGCGGCGCCGCACACCCTCCACCTCGCGCTCGGAATAGACGGCGATGTAGACGCCCACGATCTCGGCGCCACCCTGAGCATCCGTGCCCGCCACAAGCTGGAAGCCGCTGTTGGGGGCCTCCGCCTGCCAGGGCGGATCGAGCAGCGCAGCCCACGCCGAGAGCGGCACGCGAGGGTTCAACTCGGCCGACAGAAACCGGGCGACCGCCTCGGCATCACCCCGTGCGATCGGCCGAACCTCGATCTCTCCTCGAGTCATGCTGCGAATATTACGGCACGAGTGGGGGCCCGCCCGCTATCCTGCTCGAAGAGGGAACTCACTGCCTGTCGTACCCGACCATGGCGAAGGGAACCGCACCATGCCGAGCGTCGTGATCGCCGCGCACAACGAGCAGAATGTGCTCGGGGCGAGCCTCAGCGCGCTGTTGGGCCAGGCGGTGTCGGAGCCGCTCGAGATCATCGTCAGCGCGAACGGGTGCACCGACGACACGGTGGCCGTGGCGACGCGCGCCGGCGTCACCGTGATCGACCGCCCCGAGCCGGGAAAGGCCGCCGCGCTCAACGCGGGCGAGCGGCTCGCGCACTACTTTCCCCGCATCTATCTCGATGCCGACATCCTGGTTCCGCCCGGCGGTCTCGCCTCGGTCACCGGCCGCTTCTCGCATCCGCCATACCCACTCGCGGTGGTTCCGCGGCGACGCCTCGACACCTCCGGGCGCCCCTGGCCTGTTCGCGCGTACTGCGCGATCAACGAACGGCTGCCGGCGTTCAGAAACGGCCTGTTCGGGCGCGGGATGATCGCACTCTCAGAGCAGGGCCGCAGCCGCTTCGACTCCTTCCCGGCCATGATCGCCGATGACCTGTTTCTCGACTCCCAGTTCGCCGATGCCGAGAAGGCGGAGGCGAGCGACGTCGAGGTCGTCGTCGCCGCCCCGTTCACGACGCGCGAACTGCTGAACAGGCTCGTGCGGGTGCGCCGCGGTAACGCCCAACTGCGCGCGGCCGCCACAGCCGGCGCGGTCGACGTTGCGGTGCGCCCGGCCGATCGCTGGGCCTGGCTGCGCCATGTGGTGCTGCCGACTCCCCGGCTGGCGTTTGCCGCGGTGCCCTATGTCGTGATCACGTTGCTGGCGGGGCTGCTCGCCCGGCGCACGGTCCGGGCGGGCGACGGGTGGGGGCGCGACGAGAGCACGCGCGGCGCGCCACCGGCGACGAACGGGGCGGCCACATGATCGCCAACATCTGCTTTCACGGCATCGGCACGATCATCCGCGAACGTGAACCGGGCGAGGCGCGCTACTGGGTCACAGAGGGCAGTTTTCTGCGCATCCTCGATGAGCTCCGCGAGAACCCCCGCGTGCGGCTGAGCTTCGATGACGGCAACGCCTCGGATGCCTCGGTGGCGCTTCCGGCACTGCTCGAGCGAGGTCTCCAGGCGACCTTCTTCGCGCTCGCCGGCCGCCGCGACGACGCCGCGAGCCTCTCACCGGCAGACCTGCGCGAGCTGCGCGGCGCCGGGATGCAGATCGGCAGCCACGGTTGGGAGCATGTGCCGTGGCGCGGTCTGAGCGACGCCGAGGCACGCCGCGAGCTGATCGACGCCCGCACCGCCCTCGTCGAGGCCAGCGGCGGCCCCATCGATGACGCCGCGCTCCCCGCTGGGGCGCTACGACCGCCGCCTGCTGGCCCGGCTGCGGCAGGCCCGGTACCGCACCGTGTACACGAGCGACCGCCTCCCGGCCAGGCCCACCTCGCACATCCAGGCGCGCTACAGCGTCACGGCACTCGACACGGCAGAGTCGGTGCGCTCCCTCGTGGAGCATCGCCCGGGCATCCGGGATCTTCGCAACCTCGCGGCGAGCGCGGTGAAGAGGCTCCGGTGACCATCCGCCACATCGTGACCGCAATGCTGCGACGCTGGTACGCGCCGCTGGCGTTGCTCCTCTGCGCGGTGCTTGCCACGGCGCTCATGCTGCACGACGGCGGCACGTACAGCACGCGAACCGTGATCTCGTTCATGCGCCCCTCGACAACGACCCTGTCGCCGAGCAACGGAACGAACGACTCGAACATCATCGCCTTCGCGGCGGCCGTCACGGCGCAGGTCAACAACGGCAGAGCCGCCGCGCGATACTCGATGGACGACGCCCCCTTCTACGGTGCCGGCATCCGCGAGGGCGTGCTCGTCGACCTGGCCGACTCGGGCAACCAGTGGGCCGCGACGATCGACAAGGCCGAGATCGAGGTCCAGGTCGTCGGCCGCACCCTCGACTGGGTCGAATCACGACAGCAGCAGCTGATCGACAAGATCGTGAGCACCGCCGAATCGCAGCAGGCGCAACTGTCGGTCACCGATGACGGCCGCATCACGGCATCCGTCGTGCCGCTCACCACGCAGATCGAACACGTCACCCCCTCGCGCAGCGCCCTTGTGACGGCGTTCGCGGCGATGCTCGCGGTCGCCCTTCTCATCGGGGCCTGGGCATCCGTGGGCATCGACCGGATGCTCACCGCGCGACACGATCGGGCATCTGACAGTGCGAAAGGACAGACTCCGTGAACTTCTCCGACACCCTCCGTGGGCTGCTGAGGCGGTGGTACATCGTCGTGCCTGGTCTGCTCGCGGCCGCAGCGATCGCGATCGGCGCCTGGTTCGCGATCCCCCCGGGCTACAACCGTTCGGCCACGCAGCTTCTGCTGCCCGGCGCGAACAGCATCCCCGAGGGGGCGAACCCGTACCTGTTCCTGGGAGGCCTGGCACCGGCCGCGGATGTTCTGGTGCGGGCGATCGGCTCGGAGAACGTGGTCAACGACATGGCCGAGAAGCACCCGGGAGTGGAGATCGCGATCTCGCGAGACACCACGACGGCGGGCCCCATCATCCTCATCACCGTCACCGCCGACAGCGACGCCGCGGCAGAGGAGGTGCTCACGCTGCTCGTCGAACGCACGGCGACGGTGCTCGAGGACTTCCAGACGAGCGAGCGCATCCCGGCAGACAACCGGATGAGCGTGATCCCCCATCACCGTCGACGAGAAGAGCGTCGCCGAGCAGCGCACGCGCATCCTGGTCGCGGCGGGAGGCGGCCTCGGCATCGCCGCGCTGACCCTGCTGCTGGCCGGACTCGTCGAAGGGCTGAGCCGACAGCGGCGCAAGCGTGCGCGGCAGAAGCCGGCGGCGTCTGCGGCTGCAGCATCAGAACCGACGGCATCCGAGTCTGCGGCATCTGAACCTGCCGTGTCCGAGCCCGCGGCGTCCGAACCCGACAGCGAGGAGTGACTCGGCGTGTCGACCCAGCGAGCAACCCGCCGCCGCCTCGATCGTGACGGTGGCGCACCGCGGCGTGAGATCGATGCGGTCGGCATGCTCACGGTCTACCTGGTGCTGCTTCTCGCGATTCCGTCGGGGGTCACCATCGGTCTGCTCGGCACGCTCGGCCGCCCGTCCCTGATCTGGGGTCTGGTGCTCCTCGCCTGGTGGGTGATCTCCCGCCTGCAGGCGCGAGAGTCGGAGCTGCGGCCCGTGTCGCAGCCGGTGAGCTTCGCGTTCATGGCGTTCTTCGTGCTCGTGCTGGTGAGTTTCGCGGCAGCCATGCTGCGCGGCCAGCCCGACGATCAGGTGAGCCCGGCACTCACGGCGCTCATCCGGCTGCTGTCGTGGGCCGGCGTGCTGCTGGTCGCGGTCGACGGCATCCGCACTCTGGGCGACCTCACCACGATGGCGCGACGCATCGGCATCGGCGCGGGGCTGCTCGCCACGCTCGGCCTGCTTCAGTTCGTGACCGGGCAGGCTCTCGTCGACTTCTTCGGCACGATTCCGGGGCTCTCGCTCGCGGGCGGGCTCGGCGAGCGCGCCGGCGTCGTGCGCTCCTCGGGCACCGCCATCCACCCGCTCGAATACGCGACCGCGCTGAACGCGGCGCTCCCGCTCGTGATCGCCGCCGCCATCTCGCGCGGATTCCAGGCGCCGCACAGTCGCGGAGGGCTGCGCTGGTGGCTGCCCGTCGCCCTCATCTCCGTGTCGTCGATGGTGGCCGTCTCCCGCTCCGCCATCATCGGATTCGCGGTGGCCGTGGTGTCGATGATCCCGGCGCTCTCCCCCCGCTCCCGCATCGTCGCGATCGGCGTCGGCGGGGTGCTCGGTGTCGCCGTCTTCGCGGCCGTGCCCGGCCTGCTGACCACCACCGTCGGCCTGTTCGCCGGCGCCGCAGACGACCCGAAGCACACAGTCGCGCACGAGCGGCCTGGCGCGTGTGCCCGAATTCATGTCGACATCCCCTGTGATCGGTTCCGGCTTCGGTCTCTTCCTGCCGCGGTACTACATCTTCGACAACCAGTGGGTGCTCATCGCCATCGAGCTGGGCGTGCTCGGCGTCATCGCATTCGCCGGTTTCTTCGCCGCCGCCATCGGCAGCGCTCTCCGGGCGAAGCGGGCATCCGAACCGCAGTTGCGGCTCCTTGCGCATGCGCTTGCCGCGTCGATCATCAATGTGGCCGTTCTGTTCGCGTTCTTCGACGGGCTCTCGTTCCCGATCGCGGGCGCATGCTGTTTCTGCTTGCCGGGCTGTGCGGGAGCGTTCGCCGCATCACCTGGGAGAGTCATCCGCCCGCAGGCCCCCACATGCAAGCGCCACCACACGCAAGCCCCACCACACGCAAGGGAGCCGCACAGTGACGGCATCTGATCAGGCCGCAGGCAGCGGGCCTCTCGACGTCGCCGCGGTCGTCGTCACCTACAACAGCAGCCGGCACGTGACTGGCCTGCTCGACAGCCTGCCAGACGCCTTCGGTGACCTCTCGTATTCGGTCGTCGTGGTCGACAACGGGTCGAGCGATGACACCGTCGAGCTGCTCGCGCGCCGCACCGACTGCACCGTCGTGCCCTCCACGAACGACGGCTATGCGGCCGGCATCAACAGGGCGGTGCGCGAATCACCGGATGCCTCGGCCATCCTCATCCTGAATCCCGACGCGACGCTCGACCCCGACTCTGTGCCGCGGATGCTCGAGACGCTGCGTCGACCGGGCACCGGAATCGTCGCCCCCCGGGTGCGCGAGGAGGACGGCCGGCTCTCCCCGACGATCCGACGCGGGCCGAACGCTCGCCCGCGTCGGAGGGCTCAGCTTCACGGGCCTGCCCGTCTTCAGCGGAACGCAACGACGGGCATCCGAATATGAGAGCGAGCACGAGGTCGACTGGGCGGTGGGGGCCATCCTGCTCGTCGACCGCGAATGCTTCGACGCCCTCGACGGCCTCGACGAGTCGTTCTTCCTGTACTCGGAGGAGACCGATCTCAGCCTCAGGGCGAAGGATGCGGGATGGGCGACCATGTACACGCCGCGCGCCGGCGGAATGCAGATAGGAGGGGGCTCCGGTGAGAGCTGGGCCACCCACACCATGCAGATGCTCAACCGGGTGCGCCTGTACCGGCGGCGGGCGGGCGACGGCCGCGCCTGGCTCTACTTCGGCATGACCGTGCTCGTGGAGCTGCGGCGCGGACTCCTCGGGCAGCGCACCTCCTGGCCGACGCTGCGCGCCCTGCTGCGCCCGTCGCTGCGACCGCCTCAGATGGGCGCGAACGACACGATGCTTCCCCGCTGACGGCAACGCATCAGCCGCGCACGACCGCCGGCGACCACGCGTGCTCGATGAACAAGGTCGGCTTCTGCGCTGCCATCCGCCGGGGCCGACCACACGTCGCTGTCTCCCACCGCATCCAGGCCGCGGCAGACCGAACAGGAGGGTGTTGTCGTCGAGCCATTCCACCTGGTCGTCGACGCTGCTCTCGCCCGGGACCACCGTCTCCGTGCCGCTCGCCAGGTCGTACACGGCAATCGACCAGCTCGAGACCGACCCCGTCGACACGTTCTTCTTGAACGCGATGCGCGTGCCATCCGGTGACAGCGACGGGCACTCCACATTGCTGCGCAGCGACACCATGGTGCGTTTCGCCAGATCGCCGCGCACCAACCAGGTGCTGCCGCCGGATGCCGCGGTCGCGTAGAAGGTGTTGCCATCGGTCGGCGAAGGTGACGCCCCAGAAGTTTGCGGTCGCTCGTGGTCAGCGGCTCCCCCTCGATCGTCGTCGTGAAGTCCTCCAGGTTGCCGTACTCGGTGCCATCCGCGCCGCTGATCGTCGTCGCCGTCGAGAAACCGATCGTCGCGTAGGAGTGGCCGGTCACGAAGGCCGTGCTCGCCCACAACTGCGAATCCGGCGTGATGCGGGTGCGACTCGGCACCCCCGCAGCGGCCAACCACCCAGCTCGTTCCACTCGTTGTCGTACAGCTTCGCCTCGAACTTCGAGCCGAGCCGGCGATCCGTGTGCAGGCACAGCACCCTGTCGGCGCTCGCATGCACGCGGTCGCAGGCGACCTTCGAGACCGCGCGCGGAGCATCCGGAGCCACCGTCGCATCCGTGCCGTCGGCGCCCTCGAGTGGCACCGCGCCACCACCCGTACTGCTGCCCGAAGCAACCGTGTGTTGCGGAACAGCACCCGCGGCCATCGAGCAAGCTCTCGAACGGCACGGCGCCACCCGCCGCCTCGGCTGCCGCCGACACCCTGCCCTGATAGTCGAGATACGCCCCACACGCCGTAGCCGCCCGTCGCCAGCAGCACAACGGCCACGACAGCGGCGAGCCACGCCCAACGCCCGCGACCGCTCACCCCTCGGCCACCCGTTCTGCGGGGTCATCCGCGGTGCCCTCATCTGACGGGCGCTCGTCTGACGTGCCCTCGTCCGCAGTGCCCTCGTCCGGCGTGCCCTCGTCTGGCGTGCCATCGTCTGGCGGGCCCTCGTCTGGCGGGCGCCGGGTCGCCTGCCGCAGCAGCCAGGCCGCGAACGGAATCACCACAGCACAGCGCCACCGCCACCACGATCACGCATTCGCGCGCCCCGCGAAGAACACAGAAGCCCGAAACCGGTCGACGCGAAGAACGACACACCGCCACAACCGTCTGCGCCGCGCGCGATGCCGCTCGCCCCGCGCCGACACCGGCGTGAACTGCGTGGCCCAGCGCCGCGATGATGCCATCGGTGGCCGCATAGAACACGCCCAGCAGCAGAAGGCAGGCGATCGTGATCGGAGCCCCCGCCACCGGCAGCGCCGCCGACACGGTACGCCGCCAGCAGCGCAACATGCCCGATCACGAATATGCGCGCACGCCCGACCCTGTCGGCGAGCCGGCCGACCGGCACCGCCAGCGCGAGGAACGCCACATTCGTGCCCACATAGAGCAGCGGAAACCACTCCGCTGCAAACGCAGCCCCTGTCCTGCAGCACCAGATATGATGAACCCCGTCACGAACGCGTCAGCAGCCCGAACAGCGCCGCAACCAGCAGCAGCGGCGCAGGCGGGGGTCACGCAACTCGCGCAGACTGAACCGCTTCGCCGGTGCGGGCCACCCAGGCGCCTCGGCCGCGGGCGGCGATTCGGAACAATGAAACCGAGCACGCCAGGCCGAGCAGCGCGAACGCCAACGTACACCACGAAGATCGTGATGCGAAGCCGTCCGGGCATGAGCAGCAGAATCCACGAGGCGATGTAGAGGCCCAGCGCCGCGCCGTATCGTGTCAAGCATCCGGTGCATGCCGAACGCCCTGCCCAAAGCATCCGATGCGACGAAGCAGCGTGAGGGCATCGCGCGGCGCCGTACGCACCCCCTTGCCGAGCCTGTCGATCGCCAGCACCGCCGTCAGC